>NZ_WIVQ01000086.1:0-18973 GCF_009600545.1 Pseudomonas sp. FSL R10-1339
CCCCTAGGGGACTCGAACCCCTGTTACCGCCGTGAAAGGGCGGTGTCCTAGGCCACTAGACGAAGGGGACACAAACCTTCTAACTTGACCAGCACTGAGTGCTGGTCGATTCAATGCCGGTGTGGCCAGGCATTGAACAGTAAATTTGGTGGAGCTAAACGGGATCGAACCGTTGACCTCTTGCATGCCATGCAAGCGCTCTCCCAGCTGAGCTATAGCCCCAAACTTTCAGTCTTGGGTGTTGCTGTGTTGCGTTCTGCTTGTTTCGTGTTGCTGTGTTGACGGGGCGCATATTAAGACTGGATGGGTAAGCTGTCAAACTTATTTTTAAACTTTTTTAAAAAAATTTGCCGTGAGAACAACCACTTACCCTCCCCGCCCCGTAAATACGGGGCCAAACCCCAACCAAAACCTTGTAGCAGCTGCCGAAGGCTGCGTCCGGCGGCATAGCCGTCGTAAATGCAGAATGCTCGATTTGACTGAAAAACCGTGCATTTAGATTTTACGATTGCTTCGCAATCGAACCCAGCCTCGTTCCTTCGGCAGCTGCTACGGTTTTTTACGCCCTGTTAACCAATCGCGTTAAACAGCTTTTCCCACTCTTTGTTTTCTTTCTTGGACACGCCACCCAGCAGGTCCAGCGCCTGACGCAGACGGAAACGGGTCAGGTCCGGCCCCAGGATTTCCATGGCGTCCAGCACCGACACAGAGCTGGCCTGCCCCGTGATCGAGGCAAACATCAGCGGCATGGCATCACGCAGCTTCAACTCCAGGCTTTCAACCACGGCCTGGATGCTGCCGGTGATGGCGTCCTTTTCCCACTGACGCAGGCTTTCCAGCTTCCACAGGATCAACTGCATCAATTGACGCACTTGCTCGTTGGACAGCTTCTTGTGCTCAAACAGCTTGGCATCCAGTTGCAGGCCGCCGGAGAAGAAGAACCCGGCCAGCGGTGCAATCTGGCTGAACGTCTCGACACGGCCCTGTACCAGCGGCGCGATTTTCATCATGTACTCGGGGTTCAGCGCCCATTGCTGTACGCGGCTGGCGAACTCGTCCAGCGGCAAATCACGCAGCCATTGGCCATTGAGCCAGGACAGCTTTTCAACGTCGAAAATCGGCCCGCCCAGCGATACACGGCTCAAGTCGAAGTTGTCGACCATTTCCTGCAACGAGAACTTCTCGCGCTCGTCCGGCATCGACCAGCCCATGCGACCCAGGTAGTTGAGCATCGCTTCAGGCATAAAGCCCATGCGCTCGTAGAACGTCACCGAAGTCGGGTTCTTGCGCTTGGACAGCTTGCTCTTGTCCGGGTTGCGCAGCAGCGGCATGTAGCACAGCTGCGGTTGTTCCCAGCCGAAGTATTCATACAGCAGGATCAGTTTGGGTGCCGATGGCAGCCACTCTTCGCCACGCAGTACGTGGGTGATGCCCATCAGGTGATCGTCGACCACGTTGGCCAGGAAGTAGGTCGGCAGGCCATCGGTTTTCATCAGGACTTGCATGTCCATGCGGTCCCACGGGATTTCAACGTCACCGCGCAGCAGGTCCGGCACCACGCAGACGCCCTCGGTCGGCACTTTCATGCGGATTACGTGAGGTTCGCCAGCGGCCAGGCGTTCAGCCACTTCTTCCTTGGACAACAGCAGCGCACGACCGTCGTAGCGCGGGGTCTCGCCCTTGGCCATTTGCTCGGCGCGCATCTGGTCCAGCTCTTCACTCGTGCAGAAGCACGGGAACGCATGGCCCATATCCACCAGTTGCTGGGTGTATTTCTTGTAAATGTCGCTACGTTCGCTCTGACGGTACGGGCCGTGCGGGCCGCCGACGTCCGGGCCTTCACTCCAGGTGATACCCAGCCAGCGCAGGGCATCGTAGATCTGCTGCTCGGACTCGCGGGTCGAGCGCAGTTGGTCGGTATCTTCGATCCGCAGGATAAATTCGCCGCCATGCTGCTTGGCAAAGCAGTAGTTGAACAAAGCAATGTAAGCGGTGCCGACGTGGGGGTCGCCGGTAGGCGATGGCGCAATGCGCGTGCGAACGGTGGTCATGGGCGGTCTCGAAGTGAAGATAAAACAAAGGGCGAATGGTAACAGGCCGACCCGGCCCGGCTCCAGTACAGGACTCAGCCCGGCCGCCACACGGTTGAAAAAAGCTGTAATAGAGCGTTTGTATCGAATTGATACGGGGAAAAACAGCCTATACCGGTGTTAATCTCGGCTCATTCCCGACATCCCCTGGCTGGAGAGACCTATGCCCCACGTTGTGCTGGTGCTGGTAGAGAGCGTTAACGATTACCTGCATATGCTGGAGAATCAGGGCTACGAGTTGATCCTTGCGCCCACCCCCGCCAGCCGCGCCGAAGCCATAGCCCGACACGGCGCCCCATCGACGCCGTGCTGACTCGCGGCCCGCTGGGCTTGCAGGCCGATGAAATGGCCGCCCTGCCCCTGCTCCGAATCATCTGCGTGATCGGCGCCGGCTTCGAACAGGTCGATTTGCAGGCCGCCAGCAACCTGGGCATTACCGTGACTTTTGGCGCCGGGGCCAATGCTTCATCGGTTGCCGACCACGCCATGGCGCTGCTGTTGTCCGTGGTGCGCGGCATCCCCCAGGCCGACGCCAGCATCCGCCGCAATGAATGGGTCAAGGTGCGCCAGCCGTCACTGTCGGGCAAACGCATGGGCATTATCGGCCTCGGCGCCATCGGCGCTGCCATCGCCAATCGTGCGGCCCACGGCTTTGACATGAGCATCCGCTACCACAGCCGCCAGCCGCACCCCGACTCGCCCTACACCTACTGTGCCAGCGTGCTTGAGCTGGCCGCTGCGGTGGATTTCCTGATGATCGCCACCCCCGGTGGCAGCGCCACCCATCACCTGGTCAACGCCCGTGTGCTGGACGCCCTGGGCAGCGAGGGCTACCTGATCAATATTGCCCGCGGCAGTGTGGTCGATACCCAGGCGCTGATCAGCGCCCTGACCGCCGGCAAAATCGCCGGGGCCGGGCTGGATGTGTTTGAAGACGAACCCCTGGTACCCGACCCGCTGAAAACCCTCGGCAATGTGGTCATGACCCCGCATGTAGCGGGCCAGTCACCCGATGCGGTCGAAGCCACGGTGCAATTGGTGGTCGATAACCTGCGGGCGTTTTTTGCCGGCAAACCCGTTCTCACCCCGGTGCCATTGCCCCACCCTGCCTGACCCGGAGCCTGCGCTTGAAATTCCGCCTGCCAACAACCGCCACTGCGCCCTTCTGCCCCTCCGAAGTCAGTGGCAGCGTGCCCGTCGACGCCAGCGCGCCGTTTTTCAGGCGCGTGCTGCGCTTTGCCGGGCCCGGCCTGCTGATCAGCATCGGCTATATGGACCCCGGCAACTGGGCCACCGCCATCGAAGCCGGCTCACGTTACGGCTACCACCTGCTGTTTGTGGTACTGCTCGCCAGCCTCGCGGGCATGGCCGTGCAATGCCTGTGTTCGCGCCTTGGCATCGCCACCGGCCGCGATCTGGCGCAGCTGTGCCGTGAGCGCTACAGCAAGCGCTCGGCGCGGGTGCAATGGCTGCTGGCGGAAATCTCGATCATCGCCACCGACCTGGCCGAAGTACTCGGCTGCGCGCTGGCGTTCCATCTGCTGCTGGGCTGCTCGCTGACCACCGGCATCGCCCTCACTGCCTTCGACACCTTGCTGGTGCTGGCCTTGCAAGGGAGGGGATTTCGCCGACTTGAAGCGATCATGCTGGCGCTGGTGATGACTATCGTCGGTTGTTTTTTTGTCGAACTGGTACTGATCAAACCTTACTGGCCCGACGTGTTCGAGGGCTTCAAACCGTCACTGTCGGCCATTAGCGACGCAGCACCGCTGTACATCGCCATCGGCATCATTGGCGCCACCGTGATGCCGCACAACCTGTACCTGCACAGCTCCATCGTCCAGACACGCCTGACCGGCAGCGACTACGCCAGCAAACTGGATGCCGTACGCCTTTCACGCATCGACACCATCGGCTCCCTGGCCCTGGCGCTGCTGGTCAATGCCGCCATCCTGATCCTCGCTGCGGCCGCTTTCCACCAGACCGGCAATACCGACGTGGTCGAGATCCAGGACGCCTACCGCATGCTCGACCCGCTGGTGGGCGGAGCCATGGCCAGCATCCTGTTCGGCGTGGCATTGCTGGCCTCGGGGCAAAGCTCGACATTCACCGGCACCATTGCCGGGCAAGTGATCATGGAGGGCTATCTGAACCTGAAGATTCCCTGCTGGCAACGGCGCCTGATCACCCGCGGGCTGGCGCTGGTGCCTGCATTCCTGGGCGTGTGGCTGATGGGCGACGATGCGGTGGGCAAGCTGCTGATCCTCAGCCAGGTGGTACTCAGCCTGCAACTGCCCTTTGCCCTGTACCCGCTGATCCGCATGACCAGCGACAAACGACTTATGGGCCCGTTCGCCAACCGACTGCCGACGCGGCTGCTGGCGTGGTTTCTGTTTGCAGTCATCAGTTGCGCCAACCTGTGGCTGATTGCACAGATCGGGTTCGGCGCCTAACCCCCAGCCCCTTAAATTCGGCGCGCAATGGCTCGTTATACAAGACGACTCCTGCTATTGAGGTGCTGTTATGTCCACCGCTGCCACCCTGGTGCAAAACCTGCGCAATCGTCTGAGCAAGCCTGCGGGATATCGTCTGTTCGATATCCAGCTCAAGCACCGCATCACCTTGAGCCCGTCACTGACGCGCTTTGTGTTCAGCGGTAGCGATGTGGCGCTGATGCGCACCCTGGCACCCGACCAACGGGTCAAGCTACTGTTCCCCAACGCCAACGGCGCCACCGCCAACCTGCCCAAACAGAGCGACTGGCGAGCGCCCCTGCGGGATATGAGCCCCGAGTCAGTGCCACCCATGCGCTCCTACACCCTTCGCAACCTGCGCACAGAGGCCGGCGAACTGGATATCGACTTCGTCCTCCACGGCGTCACCGGCCCCGCCACACGCTGGGCTAGCCAGGCCAGGGCGGGGGATCGCCTGCAGATCGCAGCGCCCAATGCAGCCTGCACCGACGACCCCGGTGGCTATGAATGGCAGCCACCGCAAGGCATGCGCAAACTGTTGCTGATCGGCGACGAAACTGCGCTGCCAGCCATTGCCGGCATCCTTGAAGAACTTGCCCTGCACCCCGACACCCCCCAGGTCCAGGCCTTTATTGAAGTTCCTCAAGAAGCCGACTGCCAGCCCTTGCTCTGTGGCCCGAACACCAAGGTGCACTGGTTGCCGCGTGCCAGCCTGGGCAAACAGCATGGCGATGGCATGCTCCTGGCCGCCCGCGAACTGGCCAGCCTGCCGCCCAGACGCATGCAGGCCCGGGCGTGCGCTGAACTGCAAGAGCTGGATCTGGATAACCAGCGCCTGTGGGATCGGGCCAGCGCCAAACACAATGAGTTTTATGCCTGGGTAGCCGGGGAATCGATGGCGGTGATGGCGATCAGGCGGTTTTTCGTCCATGAGTGCGGCATGGACCGTTCGGGCCTGACCTTGATGGGGTATTGGAAGCAGGGTCGGTCGCTAGGGTGATACTGGCCCTTGTAGCAGCTGCCGAACGCAGCCTCGCTCCGCTCGTCAGCTGCTACAGGCGAATGAGAACAAGAAACAATTTTTTACATATCTAGCTTCGGGTTTTGCTCTTCTCATCCGTCCTACATGGATAAGCAGTCGCTTCTCAATGGCGATTACACACCCGCCCCGCCGCGAGTTTGCCGTTTCCCATGTCCAAAAAATCCCGTTCAAAACTCTGGTTCCTGGTTCACAGCTGGATGACCCTGCCCATCTGGTTCTTTGTGCTGATTGTCTGCGTGACCGGCACGCTGGCTGTGGTCAGCCAGGAGATCGTCTGGCTGGCCACCCCCGAGGCCCGTGCCACACAACCGGCCGATGATGCACCCCTGCTGACTTACGAGCAGGTACTGAGCGCCATTCACAAGGCCGAACCGACGCTGGCCGTACAGTCGATCAGCCGCCCGGACGAGTCGCACTTTGCCCTGGTGGCCAGCGTGGTGTACCCGGACGGCCGCTCGCCATCGTTGTATATCAGTCCCTATACCGGGGTGATCCAGGGCGAAAGCCCCAGCTTTGACTTCAAGGCCTTTACCCGCGCCCTCCACGGCTGGTGGCTGGTGCCCTTTACCAACGGCTATAGCTGGGGCTGGTACCTGGTGTCATTCCTCGGCCTGCCGCTGCTGGCATCGCTGATCACCGGGCTGGTGGTCTACAAGAAGTTCTGGAAAGGCTTTTTCAAGCCCAACCTGCGCTTCAAACACGGGGCGCGGATTTTTTGGGGGGATTTTCATCGCCTGTGCGGCATCTGGTCGATCTGGTTTATTGCGGTGATTTCCATCACCGGCCTGTGGTTCCTGATCCAGGCTTTCATGTTCGATAACCAGATCTCCATCTCGACCGCAGGCAACCCGCCGGTTGTGGCCCGCCAGGATGTGCCGATTATGCCGGACGGCAAGCCAGCACCGCAGATCAGCCTCGATCAGGCGGTCAAGATTGCCGCCGACAACATCCCGGGGCTGGAAGCCAGCTTTGTCAGCCTGCCGAGCAATGCCTACGGGCATATCGAGGTGGGCGGCCCGGGCTGGTACCCGCTGCTGTTCCAGACTGCCGACATCAACCCGTACAACGGCGCAATCGAAGGCTCACGGATGATTGCCGACCGCTCCGGGCTGGAGCTGGTGACCGAGTCCATGCGCCCGCTGCACACCGGCGATTTTGGCGGGTTGTGGGTCAAGCTGATCTGGTTCTTCTTCGGCCTGATTCTCAGCATGATGGTGTTGAGCGGCCTGTTGATCTGGACCAAACGGACGGCCCTGGCCACCGCCAATGCCCTCAAGCGCAGCGAAAAACCCCGGCGGGCAGCCGCCGTCTCGGCGCATAAACCACAGCACGAAGAGGCCAATGTATGAGCAAGGCAGCGGCTGCACAGCCTGCGTCCACCCTGAGCCGGCTGTGGCACAAATGGCGCTTTCACATCAATGTCCTGCTGTTACTGGTCCCGCTGGGCTTTATGCCCAAGTACTTTGCCGACGCTTCCCTGTTTCGCGGCGACAGCGGCCTGGGCGAGCGCGACATCGGCACCGTGCAGGTCGGCCCCTGGAGCCTGCAACTGGCCGAGTTGCGCAACGAGGCCCCGCGCCCCGATGGCCCGGCAGGTTATATGAAAAGTTTTAACGCGGCCCTGTGTGACACCTGCATCGATCAGGTCAAGGCCGCCTACCTGCGTATCGGCAAACCGCGCAGCCTGCGCGCCGCCGGGGTGATTTTCTTCGGCACGCCTTATCGCATGGGCGCCACCCTGCCCATCCCGGAACGCACCAAGGCCGATGCCGAGCTGTGGATCACCCTCGAAGGGTGGGACGGCTCCATGCACCAGGCCGCCATTCCCCTGAGCCAGGCCTCACCGGCAACCCTCGCCTGGCTGGCCCAACGAGGAGCGAAATAATGCATGCGCGCCTGTTTAAAACACCTGCCCTGGCAACGGCCCTGATCGCCTTGATCGGCGTTTGCAGCCAGGCACAGGCCCACAACCCGATGTGCGAATGCAAGGCCATTGAAGACGGACAAATCCGCTGCACCGGCGGGTTTTCTGATGGCAGCGGCGCACCGGGGGTGACCCTGGACGTGATCGGCTACGACGAAACCATCCTGGTACCCGGCAAGCTGGGGGCCGATTCGACCCTGACCTTCAAACGTCCGGATGCCGAGTTTTATGTGCTCTTCGACGCCGGCCCCGGCCATATCGTTGAAATCGACCAAGCCGATATCGAGGCCCCATGAGTACTCAAGTCGTACGCCCGGCCGGGGCGGGGCATGAAACCCTGTATGTGCTGCTGTTGTGCCTGCTGATTGTGACCGTGGCCGGCTCGGTGGTGGCCTGGCGTCATGAATCCAGCGAGGTGACGTCGGTGGCGGCCCATCAGCTGGATGCGCGCCGCGACCTGAATGCCGCCGAACAAGGGATCTATGCCGATCTGCGGGTCACCCTGGACGAAATCCTGCTGCTGCGCGAAGAGTCCGCCGCCCTGCCCCAACCCGCGCAACTGGCCGAAGAAGGCTTCGCGCCCTTTGCCCAAGACGCCAGTTCGGTGAGCCGTGGCAACCACGCCTGGCAGTTGCTCGGCGAGCAGGCGTACCTGGGCCTGAGCCCCAGCCCTGAAGTGGCAGGCACGTTTCTGCTGCGCATTGGCGATCAACCGGACGTGTGGCTTAACCGCAATCCCGGCGCCAGTGTCCCTGCCGACCTTGACGATGCCGCCCTCAACCAGAGTGGCTGGCAACAAGTGATCGCGCAATTCGATGCCGGGGTTACCCGTCAGCACCGCCACTGAACCCACCGCTTGCCCTGAGAGAAGACTGCTCGCCATGTCGATTTCATCTGTATTGCGCCGCCGCACCTTGTTGCTGGCCAGCCTGTTCGCCCTTTGCCTGTCTCCCCTGGTCAGCGCCGACACCGCGCCCGCGCCCCTGGCCAAGCCGCTGCGTATCGGCATCACCCTGCACCCTTACTACAGCTATGTGAAAAACATCGTCGGTGACAGGGCTGAAGTGGTGCCGCTGATTCCGGCCGGGTTCAACCCGCACGCCTACGAGCCCCGCGCTGAAGACATCAAGCGCATCGGCACCCTGGATGTCATCGTGCTCAATGGTGTGGGCCATGATGACTTCGCCGACCGCATGATCGAGGCCAGCGAAAAACCGCAGATCCCGGTGATCGAGGCCAACCAGAACGTACCGCTGCTGGCCGCCACGGGTAACGCGGCACGGGGTGCAGGCAAGGTGGTCAACCCGCATACCTTTCTGTCCATCAGCGCCTCGATCGCTCAGGTCAACAACATTGCCCGTGAACTGGGCAAGCTCGACCCGGCCAACGCCAAGGCTTACACCGCCAATGCCCGCGCCTACGGCAAACGCCTGCGCCAGATGCGCGCAGATGCCCTGGCCAAGCTGACCCAGGCACCCAATGCCGACCTGCGCGTGGCCACGGTGCACGCGGCCTATGACTACCTGCTACGGGAATTCGGCCTGGAAGTCACCGCTGTGGTCGAACCTGCCCACGGTATCGAGCCCAGCCCCAGCCAGCTGAAGAAAACCATCGACCAATTGCGCGAACTGGATGTGAAGGTGATCTTCTCCGAGATGGATTTCCCGTCCACTTACGTCGACACCATTCAGCGCGAGTCAGGGGTCAGGCTGTACCCGCTGTCGCACATTTCCTACGGTGACTACAGCGCCGACAAGTACGAAAAAGAAATGACCGGCAACCTCAATACCGTGGTCCGGGCAATCCAGGAGGCCGGCGCATGACCGCCGCCGAACGCCTCTGCGTCACGGCCTGCGGGCCGGGGGTGGAGTTTGACCAAGTGTCGCTGACCCTGGGGCGCACGCCCATTCTCGATCATGTCAGCTTCAGCATCCGCCCTGGCAGTGTGCATGCCCTGGTAGGGCCCAACGGCGGCGGTAAAAGTTCGCTGATCAAGACGCTATTGGGGCAAATGCCCCATCAGGGTCGCCTGTGCCTAAACTGGCCCGGTGAGCCGGGGCTGATCGGTTATGTGCCCCAGGCACTGGAATTCGACCGTGGCCTGCCGATGACCGTCGATGATTTTATGGCCGCCATGTGCCAGCGTCGCCCGGCCTTTATGGGGTTGTCGCGCAAGGTCGCCCCGGCCATCGGCGAAGCGCTGGAACGGGTGGGCATGCAAGACAAACGCAAGCGGCGCATGGGCGCGCTGTCCGGCGGTGAACGCCAGCGGGTGCTGCTGGCCCAGGGCCTGATCCCGGCACCGCAATTGCTGGTGCTGGATGAACCCATGTCGGCCCTGGACGAAGCCGGTGCCCAGGTGTTTGAGCGACTGCTGACGGACTGGCGCCGGGCCGGGGTCACGGTGGTGTGGATCGAACACGACCTGGCCGCCGTCAAGCGCCTGGCCGAGCGTGTCACCGGGCTCAACCGCCAGGTGCTGTTCGACGGGGCTCCGGAACAAACCCTGAGCCCGGAACGTTTGCTCACGCTGTTTTCGACCCATCCCAAGGCTCACGGGAGCGCCCTTTCATGAGTTACGAAGCCTTCCGCTTGCTAGTCCAGGGCTGGGCGTCTGCCGGTTATCTGCCAGAAGTACTGGCGTATGGCTTTGTGGTCAACGCCCTGCTCGCAGGCTTGCTGATCGGCCCCGTGCTGGGTGGCCTGGGCACCCTGGTAGTGGTCAAGCGTTTTGCGTTTTTTTCCGAGGCCGTGGGCCATGCCGCACTGACCGGCGTGGCCATCGGCATCCTGCTCGGCGAACCCTACACCGGCCCCTATGGCAGCTTGTTCGGCTACTGCCTGCTGTTCGGGATTTCGCTCAACTACCTGCGCAACCGCACCGGGCTGGCACCGGATACGCTGATCGGAGTGTTCCTCTCGGTGTCGCTGGCCCTGGGCGCGAGCCTGCTGCTGATTCTGGCCGGCAAGATCAACGTGCACATCCTCGAAAACGTGCTGTTCGGTTCGGTATTGACGGTCAACGGTAACGACCTGCTGGTACTGGCTGTGGTCGGCGCGCTGGTGCTGGGCCTCAGCTTGCCGCTGTACAACCGCATCATGCTGGCCAGCTTCAACCAGCAACTGGCCGCTGTACGTGGGGTGGCCGTGAAGGCGCTGGACTACCTGTTCGTGATTCTGGTGACGCTGATCACCGTCGCCGCCGTTAAAGTTATCGGCGCGATTCTGGTCGGCGCCCTGCTGGTGATTCCTGCGGCGGCGGCACGATTGCTCAGCCAGTCGCTGAAGGGGTTTTTCTGGATCTCGGTGCTGATCGCCACCGTCAGCACCCTGTGCGGCATTCTGCTGCCCATCGTGTTTGACCTGCCGATCCCGTCCGGTGCCGCGATCATTCTGATGGCCGGCATCGCCTTCGCCCTCGCCGCCATCGCCCGTGGCGTGGTGCCCAGCCTGAAAGGGAATATTGGATAAATGTTCACTCTGCGCAAACTGACCCTCGCCCTGGCCCTCACCGGCCTGTTGAGCACCCCGGTGCTGGCCGAAACCACCGTACTGGCCAGCCTGCCGATTACCTTTGGGTTGAGCGAACTGCTGCTCAAGGACAGCGGCGTGAAACTGCAACGGGCAGCACCGGCCAACCTGCCGGGCAGCCGCCAGAGTGCCTATTTCAGCAGCCGTGGTGCCCCGGCCCTGCACTCGCTGGCCACAAAAGCCGATGCGGTGATCGGCCTGCGCTCCGTGTGGAGCGACGATCCGCTATACCCGATGGCGCGGCGCAGCAATATCCGCATTGTTGAAGTGGACGCGGCGCGGCCGGTGGACGGCAGCCTGCCGGGCATTGCCGTGCAACCAGGTGTTCATGTCGATGGCCTCAATAGCCAACCGTGGCTGACCAGCAACAATATGGGGCGCATGGCGGATGTGATCGCTGCCGATCTGGTGCGCTTGGCACCGGATGCCAAGCCGCAGATCGAAGCCAATCTGGCGAGCCTCAAGCAGCGCCTGCTCAAGCTCAGCGCCGACAGCGAAGCGCAGTTGGCCCAGGCGGACAACTTGAGTGTGGTGAGCCTGTCCGACCGATTGGATTACCTGATTGGCGGGTTGAATCTGGAGCGGGTCGAGGTCAATCACAAGGGTGATGAAACCTGGACACCGGAATCACTGCAAGGGTTGACCCAAACCCTGAAAAACAATGAAGTGGCGTTGGTGCTGGACCATCGCCAGCCTTCAGCCGAGGTACAAAAAGCCATTGCCGAGGGTGGCAGCACGCTGGTGGTAATCGGTGCCGATGGCACCGATCCCGTGACTGAGTTGCAGGGCAACTTTGAAGCGATCATCAAGGCTCTTGTTCAGAAGTAAACCCTGTACTTGTGGGAGCGGGCTTGTGGCACCCGGCTAAGCCGATGTGCCCCCCTGCACCTGTTTATCCGCATGATAGGACGAGCGCACCAACGGCCCCGAGGCGACGTTTTTGAAGCCCATGCGCAACCCTTCTTCGGCAAACCAGGCGAAGGTGTCAGGGTGCACAAACCTCTGTACCGCCAGGTGGCTGCGCGAAGGTTGCAGGTACTGGCCCAGGGTCAGCATGTCGACCTCATGCTCGCGCATGCACCGCATCACTTCGATCACCTCTTCGTCCGTCTCGCCCAGCCCCAGCATCAGTCCCGACTTCGTCGGTACATGGGGCACCCGGTGTTTGAAGTTCTGCAGCAAATCCAGTGACCACCCGAAATCCGACCCCGGGCGTGCGGCTTTATACAGTCGCGGTACGGTTTCCAGGTTGTGGTTGAACACATCGGGGGGCTCCTGCGCAGTGATCGCCAGCGCCACATCCATGCGCCCGCGATAGTCGGGCACCAGGGTTTCCAGTTGCACACCGGGCGACAGCTTGCGGATTTCACGCAGGCAATCGACAAAGTGCTGCGCGCCGCCGTCGCGCAAGTCATCACGGTCCACCGAAGTGATCACCACATACTTGAGGCCCAGGTCGGCAATGGCAATCGCCAGGTTTTTCGGCTCGTCCCTGTCCAGAGGTTTGGGCCGGCCGTGCCCCACGTCGCAGAACGGGCAGCGCCGGGTGCAGATATCACCCATGATCATAAAGGTCGCTGTACCGCCCGAAAAACACTCGCCCAGGTTTGGACAGGCCGCTTCTTCGCACACACTGTGCAGCTTGTGCTTACGCAGCAGCGCCTTGACCCGTGCCACCTCGGGCGAGGTGGCAATGGGCACGCGGATCCACTCTGGCTTGCGCGGGATTTCTTCGGTGGGCAGGATCTTCACCGGGATACGCGCCACCTTCTCGGCTCCCCGCAGTTTTACCCCTGTCTGCAAGGGCTGCGGGCGGCCGGTAACAGGCAATGGTGCATTCATGACTTGGCTCCACACGGGTATGCATTCAGGCCGAATACACTGGAAACAGTGCGCACAGCTCGCCGACCTGACGGGCAACCCGGGCCTCGATCGCCGCATCGCCCGGATGGTCGAGGATGTCGCAGATCCAGGTGGCCAGCGCACGGCACTCGGGTATCTGCAAGCCACGGGTGGTCACCGCCGGGGTGCCGATACGCAGGCCCGAGGTCACGAACGGTGACTGCGGATCGTTGGGCACAGCGTTTTTGTTGACAGTGATATGGGCACGGCCCAGTGCTGCGTCGGCATCCTTGCCGGTAATGCCCTGGCGGATCAGGCTGACTAGAAACAGGTGGTTGTCGGTGCCGCCGGAAACCACGTCATAGCCGCGCTGCTTGAACACTTCAGCCATGGCCTGGGCATTCTTGATCACCTGGAACTGGTAGTCCCTGAAGCCTGGTTGCAGCGCCTCCTTGAAGCACACCGCCTTGGCAGCGATTACATGCATCAGAGGGCCGCCCTGCCCGCCGGGGAATACTGCCGAGTTGAGTTTTTTCTCCAGATCGGCATCAGCCCTGGCCAGAATCAGCCCGCCCCGCGGCCCGCGCAGGGTCTTGTGGGTGGTGGTGGTGACCACATCAGCGTAAGGCAGCGGGTTGGGGTACAAACCGACGGCCACCAGCCCGGCGACATGGGCCATGTCCACAAACAGATACGCCCCGACCTTGTCGGCAATGGCACGAAAACGCGGGAAATCCAGGGTCTTGGAGTAGGCCGAGAACCCGGCCACGATCATTTTGGGCCGATGCTCCAGGGCCAGGCGTTCGACCTCGTCATAGTCGATCAGGCCATTGGCGTCGGTGCCGTATTGCACCGCGTTGTACAGTTTGCCCGATGAACTGACTTTGGCTCCATGAGTCAGGTGGCCGCCGTGAGCCAGGCTCATGCCCAGAAGAGTGTCGCCTGCTTGCAGCAACGCCAGGTACACCGCCGCGTTGGCTTGTGAGCCGGAGTGCGGCTGGACGTTGGCATAGCCTGCGCCGAATAATTGTTTGGCGCGGTCGATGGCCAGTTGTTCGACCACATCAACGTGCTCACAGCCGCCGTAATAACGCTTGCCCGGGTAGCCTTCGGCGTATTTGTTGGTCAGCTCGGTGCCCTGGGCCTGCATTACTTGCGGGCTGGTGTAGTTCTCCGAGGCGATCAGCTCGATATGCTCTTCCTGACGTTGCGCCTCGCGGGTAATGGCGTCGAACAGGGCGGGGTCGAAATCGGACAGGGTCAGGCTTTTATGGAACATGAGGGATTTCCTTTTTATTAGAGATTCAAGCAATGCCTGCGCCGCGATATCAGCCGTTTTCGGCAACAAAGGCGTCATAGGCCTGCTGGTCGAGCAGATCGTTGAAAGCCGACATGTCTTCGATGCAAATACGAAAGAACCAGCCTTCGCCCATGGGTGAGGCATTGACCAGTGCCGGGTCATCGGCCAGAGCCTGGTTAACGGCCACCACCTCTCCGGTGAGCGGCATGGTGATAGTGCTGGCTGCCTTGACCGACTCCAGCACGGCCACTTCGTGACCTGCCTCGAACGCCCCCAGCTCGGGTACCTGCACAAACACCACATCACCCAGTGCCTGCTGGGCAAAGTCGGTAATGCCAACGGTCAACTGGCCCGATGCTTCCAGGCGCAGCCATTCGTGTTCAGGAGTAAAACGCAGAGTGCTCATGGACTTTTCTCTTGTTATCAATGTGTCCTGGTGCAGGACGAACAGGCGCAACTGACAGGACAAGAGCAAAGGCAATGCCAAGTTTTAAAAAACCTTTAAAATCAATAAGTTAAAAAATAAGAACGCATTGTGACGAAAGCAGTGGAGTGAAACTGCTCCAGCTCTGGAGGGGGTCTGGCGGGTTGATCCCGCAAGGGCGGGGTCAGGATGGGCACGGAGCGAAATCATTCCACTGGAGCAGAATCACACCACTCGAACCAACGTACGCTACGCGCACTGAATGCAGCCGCTGAGGAGCTCAGCGGCTACAGGAAAAACTGCAACTGTGGGAGCGAGCCTGCTCGCGAAGGTCGTTCGCGAGCAGGCTCGCTCCCACAATAGGGCTCGATCTCCAACAGAGTATCTACCGTTCAGCGGTGCGGGTTACGAACGCGAGGTTATGCCGTATTTACGCAACCGCTGGCCAATGGCGGTATGCGACGTCTGCAGCCTGGAGGCCAACTGCCGGGTCGATGGATAGGCCACGTAGTAACGCTCCAGCAAGGTTTTTTCAAAGCCTTGCACCGCCGCTTCCAGGCTGGTCACTTCTTCGCTGGCCGCCTTTTGGCCGGTCAGCTCGGTACCCGCCAGTTCCAGATCCCCACAATCAATCACATCGCCCTCGCTGGTGGCTGCTGCGCGGAAGATGACGTTCTGCAGTTGCCGCACATTGCCCGCCCAGCGATTGCCCAGCAACAGCGGATGGGTCGTCACAGCCAGTTGACAGGGCGAGCGGTGAATCTGTTCGCAGGCCTGGCGCAGAAAGTGTTCGGCCAACAGCAGAATGTCCATGCCACGGTCGCGCAACGGTGGCACCAGCAAATTGAGGACGTTAAGACGGTAATACAGATCCTCACGGAAAGTCCCCTCCCTCACCATGCGCTCCAGGTCGCGGTGGGTCGCGCAGAGCACCCGCACATTGACCCGCACTTCGCGCTCGCCGCCGATACGTCGAAAGCAGCCGTCGCTGAGAAACCGCAGCAGCTTGGCTTGCAGGTACGGAGACATCTCCCCCACCTCATCGAGAAACACCGTGCCACGGTCTGCCAATTCCAGCAGCCCCGGCTTGCCGCCACGCTGGGCACCGGTAAAGGCCCCGGCGGCATAGCCGAACAACTCGCTTTCGGCCAGGCTCTCGGGCAGCGCTGCACAGTTCAAGGCCAGGAATGATGCGTCACGGCGGGCACTCATGGCATGACAGGCGTGGGCCACCAGTTCCTTGCCGGTGCCGGTTTCGCCCTGGATCAGCAGCGGCGCATCCAGGCTCGCCACTTTGTGCAGCCGCGTCTTGAGTTCTTCCAGCACAAGTGACTTGCCGAGCAATGCCTCCAGCCCTTCAGCCGGGTCGCGCAACAAGGACGCCAGCCGCTCGCCGATACGGCTCGGCGGATACAGGGTCAACAGCCCGCCCACCAGAACATCCCTGCCGCCGCTGATGGGCGTGGCATCGAGCAGCAGGTCGCGACCCTTGAAATTCACTTCGCACATGGGCAGGCGAAAGCCTTTATCGATCAGGGTACGGGCCAGGTCAGGGGCCGCGAACAGATTCGACAACGGCTCTCCGGTGGGGTCGCTGCCATAAAGATCCGTCAGCCCGGGGTTGGCCAGCAGCACGCAGCCGTCGGGATCCACCGCCATCACCGGATCGCTCATGGCGGCCAGCAAGGCCTCCAGTTGCAGGCGGCGGCGCTGGCCCGGGAGGATGTCCACCAGGTCCACAGCCTGCACCCCTGCTACCCCCAGCAAGGCGTGGTGGAGTTCCTCCAGCACTTTTTGCGACAGAGTGGGTGCATCGATATAGACATTCGGCGGGCTCATCTCCACCGCGTCCAGGTTGAGATTGCGCGCGCCCAGCAGCATCAGGATTTCCTGGGTGATGCCGACGCGGTCTTTGAAGGTAACGTGAATTCGCATGGCCTGGCACTCCCTGACAGCAAACAACGAGGGGCGGCACGCCCTGTGCCGCCCCCCGGGCAGAATCAATGTCGTGAAGCGGCCATCAGTCGGTCTGGCAAGCCAGGTCCGCAGCCTCCTGCTTGTTGCGCAGCACCGTGAGATAGCCCAGGCCCAGCACCACAAACCACACCGGCACCATGTACAGCGCCTGGCGAGTGTCATCTTCCAGCGCCAGCAAAGTCAGGATAAACACGAAGAAGGTCAGGCACACCCAGACCATGAACTTGCCACCCGGCATTTTGTACTTCGAGGCACGGTGCAGGTGATCGCGCTTTTTACGATAGGCCAGGTAGGACAGCAGGATCATGGTCCACACAAACATGAACAAGGTGGCCGATACCGTGGTGATCAGGGTGAAGGCCTCCATCAGGTTGGGCACCACATAAATCACCAGCGCGCCCGCCAACAGACAGATGCAGGAGAAGATCAGGCCATTGGACGGTACCGCACGGCTCGACAGGTTCTTGAACTTGCTCGGCGCGTCGCCATCCATTGCCAGACCGAACAGCATGCGGCTGGTGGAGAACACACCGCTGTTGGCCGAAGACGCTGCCGAGGTCAACACCACAAAATTGATGATGCCTGCGGCTGCGGGCAAACCGGCGAGCATGAACAGTTCAACGAACGGGCTTTTGTCAGCCACCACATCACGCCACGGGGTGACCGCCAGGATCGCAATCAGCGCAAACACGTAGAACATGATGATACGCAGCGGAATCGAGTTGATCGCCCGCGGCAGGTTGCGCTCCGGGTTTTTGGTCTCCGCCGCAGTGGTGCCCACCAGCTCGATGCCGACAAAGGCAAACACGGCAATCTGGAAACCGGCGAAAAAGCCCATCAGCCCATGGGGGAACATGCCGCCGTCATTCCACAGGTTGGCCAGCGATGCCGAATTGCCGGTGGGTGACTGAAACGCCGTGGTCACCATATACAGCCCGGTGCAGACCAGTGCGCAAATGGCCACGATCTTGATCATGGCAAACCAGAACTCCAGTTCGCCGAACATCTTCACCGTGATCAGGTTCAGTGACAGCAGCAACGCGACGCAGCCGATGGCAGGCAGCCATAACGGGATATCGGGGAACCAGAAATGGGTATAGCCGGAGATCGCGATCACATCGGCAATGCCGGTCACAATCCAGCAGAACCAGTAGGTCCAGCCGGTGAAGTATCCGGCCATGGGGCCCAGCAGGTCTGCGGAGAAGTCGATAAAGGATTTGTACTTGAGGTTGGACAGCAACAGCTCGCCCATGGCACGCATCACGAAAAACAACATAAAGCCGATGATCATGTAGACGAAGATGATCGAGGGACCGGCGAGGCTGATGGTCTTGCCCGAGCCCATGAACAGACCGGTACCGATGGCACCGCCAATGGCGATCAGCTGGATATGGCGATTGGACAGGCTGCGTTGCAGCTCCGGTTCCTGGGTATCAGGTCGGTGATTTTGCATGAATCATCCTCTTTATTGTTCTTGTACGGGGTCCCTGGACCAGATAAACATCATGTTTACCCAGAGCGGACAAAGGGACATGAGCACGTTCTGTGCCAGCACCGTACAAGAGGTCAAGCGGGCCGTTTATGCGCCGTGGAGTCTGTTTGTGTGTAATGGAATCACTCCACAAATAAGCGTTTGCGGGTGGTTCAGTGGAGCGCGGGTACTGTAAACCATGGTCCGACTGAAGTTGTAACGAAATCAGTACATTGGAGCGTATTCGTACCGTGGGCGGCCGAAAGTCGCTTTTATTGTGGGAGCGGGCTTACTCGCGATGGCATCACCTCAAACGACCTGCAAGGCCCCGTTGCCTGTATCGCGAGCAAGCCCGCTCCCACAGAGGATGCGCCTCAAGCGCTCCTTTTCAACGGCATGCGCAATTCAACCCGCAAACCATCGGGCTGGCTGTCGAATCTCAGTTCACAGCGGCAACGCTCGACAATCGCCTGAACAATCGCCAGGCCCAGGCCGCAGCCGTTGCTGTTGCCATTGCGCCAGAAGCGCTGGGTCATGTGTTGCAGGGTTTCGGCAGGGATACCGGGGCCGTGGTCACGGACCTGGTATTTAACCTGTGAACCTTCAACGGCCACGGTCAACTCCACCCGGGTGCCCGCCGGGGTATGACGCAAGGCGTTGTCCAGCAAGTTGCGCAGCGCAGCGATGGCCAGTACCGAAGGCACTTCAAGCGCCGTGTCCGGCAGGTCGGGCGGCAGCTGCAGGCAGATACGCTCACCATCGCCAGCCGCCGCATCGTGCACCGCGAAATGCGCCACCTGTGCGGCCGAACAATTGACCCCGTCGTCAAACGACAGGCTGCCCTCGACCCGCGCCAGCAACAGCAATTGCTCCAGGGTGCGGTGCAGGCGGTCGGCAC
>NZ_WIVQ01000087.1:0-18812 GCF_009600545.1 Pseudomonas sp. FSL R10-1339
CAATCCAGCTCAGACCCTGTGTTCGGGCATATGACTCAAGCTGGGCGCAGGACACCTGTGCCGGCCTTTGCTGGACGTGTCCCGCGCCCAGCTTGAGTCATATGCCCGAACACAGGGTCTGAGCTGGATTGAGGACCCGTCTAACACCCAGACAGATTTTTCCCGCAATTTCCTGCGCCATGAAGTCCTTCCGATCCTCGCTCGGCGCTGGCCCCAGGCGGCTGCCAGCATAGCCCGCAGCGCAGCGCACTGTGCCGAGGCGCAGGGTTTGCTGGATGAACTGGCCCAGCAGGATTTGCACGCTGCGGGCTCTACCAGCGAGTTTGCCTGGCTTGGCTTGCCCTCCCTGGAACTGACCGCCATCGCCAGCCTGTCACCTGCCCGTCAGCGCAATGCCTTGCGTCACTGGCTGTCAGCCTTCACGTCATTGCCGGACACCGACCATTGGGCGGGGTGGGATGCCCTGCGGGATGCCCGCATCGATGCGCAGCCGGTGTGGAAGCTCGCAGACGGCGAGTTGCATCGTGCCGGTGGGCGTATTTGGTGGCTGGCCGGCGAATGGTTGCACCAACCGATCGCCCCCGTGTTGTGGCCCTGTCCTGATCAGGCCCTGGCGCTGCCGGGTAATGGTCGTGTGCATTTTGTCGGGGATATCCCGGATGGCCCTTTGCAAGTGAGCTATCGTCTAGGGGGCGAAGTGATGGCGCAGGCACAGCGCGGTCATCGTGATCTCAAGCGGCTGCTCAACGAGCGAGGTGTTCCGTTGTTTGCCCGTGGCAGATTGCCGCTTCTGTACCGCAATGAGCAGTTATTGGCCGTGGCAAACCTCCCTGGACTGGACTCCAGCCCCTGTGGGCACTGGAAATTGCAGTGGCTGCCAACTTCGAGCGATCAAGGTTTGAGCTGAAAGGGGGTTTCCGGTAGACTACGCTCCCTTCTTGATACAACTTCTGTGGATTCACCAGAATTGCAGATGTTGCCGATTACCAAGCAGTCTTTGCTGGGCGATTTTAAAAAAATGTGTGGCTTGCATCGAACCGGTGGTTTCCATCGGTCTGTTTCAACGCAGCAGTTTTTCGAAAGGTGCACTGTGACTAATGCTGGTGATTGGGGGCTTCGGCCTTCCTTCGCTTTCCCCGGCGGCTCTGACCGCTTTAACGCAGACTTCTAGGGTTTTTCATGACGCGCTACATCTTCGTCACGGGCGGTGTTGTTTCTTCATTGGGGAAAGGCATTGCCTCGGCTTCATTGGCAGCCATCCTGGAGGCGCGGGGACTTAAGGTCACCATGCTGAAGCTGGACCCCTACATCAACGTTGATCCGGGCACCATGAGCCCGTTCCAGCACGGTGAAGTGTTCGTCACGCACGACGGCGCCGAAACCGACCTGGACTTGGGCCATTACGAGCGGTTTATCCGCACGACCATGACCCAGAACAACAACTTCACCACGGGCCGCGTTTACGAACACGTCCTGCGCAAGGAGCGCCGTGGTGATTACCTGGGTGCAACCATTCAGGTAATTCCGCACATCACCGACGAAATCAAACGTCGGATCATCAAGGGCGCCGGCGATGCCGACGTAGCGATGGTTGAGATTGGCGGCACTGTGGGTGACATTGAGTCGCAACCGTTCCTCGAAGCTATCCGTCAGCTGCGCATCGAAGTGGGCGCCAAGCGCGCCATGCTGATGCACCTGACTCTGGTTCCGTACATTGCCACCGCTGGCGAAACGAAAACCAAACCTACACAGCACTCGGTTAAAGAGCTGCGTTCCATCGGCCTGCAGCCAGACGTACTGATCTGCCGCTCCGATCACCACGTTGATGTGTCTTCGCGTCGCAAGATCGCGCTGTTCACCAACGTTGAGGAACGTGCTGTCATTTCGCTGGAAGACGCCGACACCATCTACAAGATCCCGGGCATGCTGCACGCTCAGGGCCTGGATGATTTCGTCGTTGAGCGCTTTGGCCTGGAATGCAACAGCGCCGACCTGTCCGAGTGGGACAAGGTCGTCGACGCCAAGCTGAACCCGGAGCACGAAGTCACCATCGCGATGGTCGGCAAGTACATGGAACTGCTGGACGCGTACAAATCGCTGATCGAAGCGATGAGCCACGCCGGTATTTCCAACCGTACCAAGGTCAACCTGCGCTATATCGACTCCGAAGACATCGAAAACAAAGGCACCGAGCTGCTTGAAGGCTGTGATGCCATTCTGGTTCCGGGCGGCTTCGGTCTGCGCGGCGTCGAAGGCAAGATCACTGCCGTTCAATATGCACGCGAGAACAAGGTGCCATACCTGGGTATCTGCCTGGGCATGCAAGTAGCGGTTATCGAGTTCGCACGTAATGTGCTGGGCTGGAAAGACGCCAACTCCACCGAATTCGATCGCAGCAGCGGCCATCCGGTTGTCGGTCTGATCACCGAGTGGGAAGACGCCACCGGTGCAGTCGAAACCCGTACCGAAACTTCCGACCTGGGCGGCACCATGCGTCTGGGCGCGCAGGATTGCCAGCTGCAAGCCGGTTCCCTGGTTCACGATTGCTATGCCAAGGACGTGATTGTTGAACGTCATCGTCATCGCTATGAAGTGAACAATAACCTGCTGCCGCAACTGACCGAAGCAGGCCTGAAAGTGACCGGTCGTTCCGGTGACGGCGCGTTGGTAGAAGTGGTTGAAGCTCCGGATCATCCTTGGTTTGTCGCTTGCCAGTTCCACCCGGAGTTCACCTCCACGCCACGTGATGGCCATCCATTGTTCACCGGTTTCGTCAAAGCTGCACTGGCGCAACACGAGAAGAAGGCGTAATCAGAATGGCGCAAAAGATTATCCGTGTAGGCAATATCGAAATTGCCAACGACAAGCCAATGGTCTTGTTCGGTGGCATGAACGTGCTGGAAAGCCGTGATATGGCCATGCAGGTGTGCGAAGAGTACGTACGGGTCACCGAAAAGCTTGGTATTCCTTACGTGTTCAAGGCCAGTTTCGACAAGGCCAATCGTTCATCTGTCAGCTCTTACCGTGGCCCAGGCCTCGAAGAAGGCATGCGGATTTTTCAGGACATCAAGGCCGCCTTCGGTGTGCCGCTGATTACCGACGTCCACGAGCCTGCGCAAGCGGCCGTGGTCGCCGAGGTCTGCGACATCATCCAGTTGCCGGCTTTCCTGTCGCGTCAAACTGACCTGGTCGTGGCCATGGCCAAGACCGGCGCCGTGATCAACATCAAAAAAGCCCAGTTCCTTGCGCCTCAGGAAATGAAACACATCCTGAGCAAATGCGAAGAAGCGGGCAATGATCAGTTGATCCTCTGCGAACGTGGCTCCAGCTTTGGCTACAACAACCTTGTTGTCGACATGCTGGGCCTCGGCATCATGAAGCAGTTCGAATACCCGGTGTTTTTCGACGTGACCCATGCGCTGCAAATGCCTGGCGGTCGCTCGGACTCTGCCGGTGGTCGTCGTGCCCAGGTAACCGACCTGGCCAAGGCTGGTATCAGCCAGAGCCTGGCCGGTCTGTTCCTGGAAGCACACCCGGATCCTGACAACGCCAAGTGCGACGGCCCTTGTGCCTTGCGCCTGGACAAGCTGGAGCCATTCCTGGCTCAGCTGAAGTCGCTGGATGAGTTGGTTAAAAGTTTTCCGACAATAGAAACCGCGTAACCCTCGTTTCTCCGGTAAAGTACCGCACGATTTCTCGGGCCTCAGGGCCCGAGCCTTATCGCCCGCAAGGCTGCCCGCTATTTGACCCTTGCCGCCGATAACAATATTTCCCTCAGCTGCGTCGTTTTCGTCAACTTTGGAGTATTTACAACAATGGCAAAGATCGTCGACATCAAAGGTCGTGAAGTTCTCGACTCCCGTGGCAATCCCACTGTGGAAGCGGACGTGCTTCTCGACAACGGCATCATCGGCAGCGCTTGCGCGCCGTCCGGTGCTTCCACCGGTTCCCGTGAAGCGCTGGAACTGCGTGATGGCGACAAAAGCCGTTACCTGGGCAAAGGCGTGCTGAAAGCCGTTGCCAACATCAACGGCCCGATTCGTGATTTGCTGCTGGGTAAAGACCCGGTTGACCAAAAGGCGCTGGACCACGCGATGATCGCGCTGGACGGTACTGAGAACAAAGGCTCCCTGGGCGCCAACGCCATCCTGGCCGTGTCTTTGGCTGCTGCCAAAGCTGCTGCCCAGGACCAGGATCTGCCGCTGTACGCACACATCGCCAACCTGAACGGCACTCCGGGTGTTTACTCGATGCCGGTTCCGATGATGAACATCATCAACGGTGGCGAGCACGCCGATAACAACGTCGACATTCAAGAGTTCATGGTTCAGCCGGTTGGCGCCAAAACCTTTTCTGACGCGCTGCGCATGGGCACCGAAATCTTCCATCACCTCAAAGCAGTGCTCAAGGCCCGTGGCCTGAACACCGCAGTGGGCGACGAAGGTGGTTTCGCACCGAACCTGGCGTCCAACGAAGATGCTCTGAAAGTCATTTCCGAAGCCATCGCCAATGCCGGTTACACCCTGGGCACCGACGTGACCCTGGCGCTGGACTGCGCGGCCAGCGAATTCTACGAAGACGGCAAGTACAACCTGTCGGGCGAAGGTCAGGTGTTCAGCTCCGAAGGTTTTGCTGAATACCTCAAGGGTCTGACCCAGCGTTACCCGATCATCTCCATCGAAGACGGCCTGGACGAGTCTGACTGGGATGGCTGGAAAATTCTGACCGACAAAATCGGTGAGAAAGTACAGCTGGTAGGCGACGACCTGTTCGTGACCAACACCAAGATCCTGAAAGAAGGCATCGACAAGAGCATCGCCAACTCGATCCTGATCAAGTTCAACCAGATCGGCACCCTGACCGAAACCCTGGAAGCCATCCAGATGGCCAAGGCTGCAGGTTACACGGCTGTGATCTCGCACCGCTCCGGCGAAACCGAAGATTCCACCATTGCCGACCTGGCCGTGGGTACCGCCGCTGGCCAGATCAAGACCGGCTCGCTGTGCCGTTCCGATCGCGTTTCCAAGTACAACCAATTGCTGCGTATCGAAGAGCAACTGGGTGCAAAAGCCAAGTACAACGGCCGTGGCGAGTTTCGCGGCTGAGTACTTAATGGTAAAAAGTCAGCAGGTAGTGTCGGAAAGCTCGCCAAGTCGGGTCTTTTGACACTAATCTGATGCTTCTGTATACAAGCCTGGTTCGTCCAGGCTTTGTATTATTCGTTGTTTACGTTTGTCGGCATGGCTGTCTTTTCACTGGATACCTGATATTCGATGCGCAGTCCCAATTGGTTGTTTCTAATCTTGCTCTTGCTGCTGGCAGGCCTGCAGTATCGCCTGTGGGTGGGTAATGGCAGTTTGGCGCAGGTTACTGACCTGACCCAGCAAATAGCCGATCAGCGTGCTGAAAACGAAATCCTGCTTGAGCGCAACCGCGTGCTGGATGCGGAGGTGCTGGAGCTGAAAAAAGGCATGGAGACCGTTGAAGAACGTGCTCGCCATGAGTTGGGCATGATCAAAGAGGGTGAAACCCTCTATCAGTTGGCCCAATGAGTCATTTGTCACCGGCCTTCTGGGCCGTGATTCCTGCCGCGGGTGTTGGTGCCCGTATGGCCGCGGACCGTCCCAAGCAATATTTGCAGTTGGGTGGACGCAGTATTCTGGAACACAGCATCAGCTGTTTTCTCGACCATCCCGGCCTCAAGGGGCTGGTGGTCAGTGTCGCTTTTGATGATCCTTTCTGGCCGTCCTTGCCTTGTGCTGCCGACCCTCGGGTTGTACGGGTAGACGGCGGGCGTGAGCGCGCCGACTCGGTACTCAACGCGTTGTTGCACCTGCATGCGCAGGGCGCGGCAGATGATGATTGGGTGTTGGTGCATGATGCCGCGAGGCCCAACCTGTCTCGGGAAGACCTTAACAAGCTGCTGAGTGAATTGGCTGACGACCCTGTAGGTGGTTTGTTAGCCGTTCCAGCGCGGGACACGCTCAAACGGGTGGACAAGCAGGGGCGTGCGGTTGAAACCGTGGATCGCAGCTTGATCTGGCAGGCCTATACGCCGCAGATGTTCCGCTTGGGGGCGTTGCATCGTGCTTTGGCTGACAGTCTGGTGGCCGATGCAACCATCACCGATGAATCTTCAGCGATGGAGTGGGCAGGTCTGGCGCCGCGTTTGATCGAAGGGCGTTCGGACAACATCAAGGTCACCCGCCCCGAAGACCTTGAGTGGTTGCGTTTGCGTTGGGCCAAGCGCTGATCAGAACCTGCTGAGGTTCTTGTGGGAGCGGGCTTGCTCGCGATGGTATCAACTGAGTTTGCCTGACAGACCGAGTCGTCTGCATCGCAAGCAAGCCCGCTCCCACTGTTAAAAACTACTGCTCCCTCTCCTGATATTCCTCCCGCCTGGCCAACCCCTCCTTCAAGTAATCAACCAGCTTTCTGACCTTGGGCGACAAGTGCCGCTGTTGCGGGTACAGCGCCCAGACGGCGGTGTTGGGTGGCTGGTGGGTGTCGAGCAACGACACCAGCGTCCCGGTCTTCAAGTGCTCCAGCACGTAATAGTCCGGCAACTGACAAATCCCTACACCCTGTAACGCAGCATCCAGTACAGCCTGCCCACTGTTGCATCGCCAGTTCCCTTGCACCCGTTGCGAAAATTCGCGGCCGTCCTGCTGCAATTGCCATAGATCTGAACTGCCAATCAGACAATTGTGCCGGCTCAATTCCGACAGGCTATGGGGGCGCCCGTAACGTTCCAGATAGGAGGGCGAGGCGCACATATACATGCGCCTGGGAGCCAGGCGAGTGGCTACCAGTCTTGAGTCCTGCAAGCGCCCCAGGCGGATCGCCAGATCCAGGCTTTCATGCACCAGGTCCAATGGCCGGTTGCTCAGTTCGATGTCCACCCGCAATTGCGGGTACAGCCCCATAAAGCGCGTAACCAGCGGCACGATAAAGCGTTCGCCATAGGCCACGGCACAGGTCATGCGCAACATGCCCTTGGGCTCGCTGGCCAGATCACCGATGGCACGCAGTGCTTCTTCACGTCCGTCTTGCAGGCGCTGGCAATGCTGCAAAAAAGTCTGCCCGGCTTCGGTCAGCGTCACCTTGCGGGTACTGCGATAAAACAGGCGGGTCTGCAACCGCTCTTCAAGTCGCGCTACCTGGCGGCTGATATGGGATGAAGAGACGCCAAGACGTTCGGCCGCCGCTGTGAATTGGCCACATTCGGCCACAGCGACAAATTCGTCTATACCTTCCCAGCGGTTCTCATTCATGGTTGATTATCCCTGCATGGCAATAATGTTTTGCTTTTGCCTGGATTATTAATCACCTGGCGCTTATTTACACTCTGCGTCTTGTTTTTACTTTGCTGGAGACGATCGATGATCAAGTCACGTGCCGCCGTTGCGTTCGAAGCCAAAAAGCCGCTGGAAATCGTGGAAGTAGACGTTGCCATGCCCAAGGCAGGCGAAGTGCTGCTGCGGGTTGTGGCCTCGGGTGTTTGCCATACCGATGCCTACACCTTGTCGGGCGCAGACCCGGAAGGCATCTTCCCGTCGATCCTGGGCCATGAAGGCGGTGCCATCGTTGAAGCCATCGGCGAAGGCGTGACCTCGGTTGCGGTCGGCGATCATGTCATCCCTCTGTACACCCCTGAATGTGGCAAGTGCAAATTCTGCCTGTCGGGCAAGACCAACCTGTGTCAGGCCATTCGTGCCACCCAGGGCAAGGGCTTGATGCCTGATGGCACTACGCGCTTCTCCTACAAAGGTCAGCCGATTTTCTACTACATGGGCACTTCGACCTTTTCCGAATACACCGTGCTCCCTGAGATTTCGGTCGCAAAAATTCAGAAGGACGCTCCTCTGGAGAAAGTGTGTCTGCTGGGTTGCGGCGTGACGACCGGGATCGGCGCGGTGCTGAACACGGCCAAGGTCAAGCCGGGCGACACCGTGGCCATCTTCGGTCTGGGCGGTATTGGCCTGTCTGCGGTAATCGGTGCGGTGAAAGCGAAGGCGGCGCGGATCATAGCCATTGATATCAACCCGGCCAAGTTTGAAATCGCCCGACAGCTGGGTGCTACTGATTGCGTGAACCCGAAAGACTTCGATCGCCCGATTCAGGAAGTGATAGTCGACATGACCGATGGCGGTGTCGATTTTTCCTTTGAGTGCATCGGCAATGTGCAGTTGATGCGTGCGGCACTGGAGTGCTGCCACAAGGGATGGGGCGAGTCGGTGATTATTGGCGTGGCAGGTGCGGGGCAGGAAATTTCCACCCGTCCGTTCCAGCTGGTGACCGGTCGCGTCTGGCGCGGTTCGGCATTTGGTGGCGTGCGCGGCCGCAGCGAATTGCCAAGCTATGTAGATATGGCACAAAGCGGCGAGATCCCGCTGGATACTTTCATCACCCACACCATGGGCCTGGAAGATATCAATAAGGCTTTTGACCTGATGCATGAAGGCAAAAGCATCCGCACTGTCATCCATTTCTAAATAACTGCGGCAAGTCGAACGCCATAAAACACCTGTGGGAGCGGGCTTGCTCCCACAGGGGGGTGTTTGTCTTGTGGTCTGGAGTTGCCCATGTCTCTTGAGAACATTTCCTGCCAGAAGAGCTTTGGCGGTTGGCACAAGCGTTACAAGCACCGGTCCGAAGTGCTGGGCTGCGACATGGTGTTTGCCGTGTACTTGCCGCCGCAGGCGGAGCAGGGCGCAAAGCTGCCTGTAGTGTATTGGCTGTCGGGTTTGACCTGTACCGACGAAAACTTCATGCACAAGGCCGGGGCCATGAAGATGGCTGCCGAATTGGGCCTTATCATCGTCGCACCGGACACCAGCCCCCGTGGCGAAGGCGTGCCCGATGACCCGCAGGGGGCGTGGGATTTCGGCCTGGGTGCAGGGTTCTATCTGAATGCCACTCAGCAGCCGTGGGCCCAGCACTATCAGATGCACGATTATGTGGTGCAGGAATTGCCGGCTCTGGTCGAAGCGCATTTCCCGGCTTCGCAAAAGCGTGGCATCAGCGGACATTCGATGGGTGGGCACGGGGCGTTGGTTTGCGCGTTGCGTAATCCGGGGCGTTACCAGTCGGTGTCGGCGTTTGCGCCCATCAGCAATCCGATGGATTGCCCGTGGGGGCAAAAGGCATTCTCCCATTACCTGGGAGAAGAGCGGGCGCGCTGGCGTGAGTGGGATGCCAGTGTGCTGATTGGCGAGGCCAGTGAAAGGCTGCCGTTGCTGGTCGATCAGGGAGATCGCGATGACTTCCTGGCTGTTCAGCTCAAGCCTGAAGTGCTGCAACAGGCCGCCAGGCTAGCCGATTACCCGCTGACCTTGCGTTTGCAACCGGGCTACGACCATAGCTATTTCTTCATCGCCAGCTTTATTGACGACCACTTGCGTCACCACGCAAGCGCACTAAGTGCTTAATAGTAGGTAGAATCACGCCCTGACTTAATCGGGGCGTTTTTTTATGCGTATTGGCCACGGCTATGATGTGCACTGTTTCGCTGAAGGCGATTTCATTACGTTGGGCGGCGTGCGGATCTCCCATAAATTCGGGCTGTTGGCCCACTCTGATGGCGATGTGCTTTTGCACGCCCTGAGCGACGCCTTGCTGGGCGCTGCAGCGCTTGGCGATATCGGCAAGCATTTCCCGGACACCGATCCGACCTTCAAGGGCGCTGACAGTCGCGTTCTGTTGCGTCATGTCGTCGGTCTGATCCATGCCAAGGGCTGGAAAGTCGGCAATGTCGACAACACCATCATTGCCCAGGCGCCAAAAATGGCGCCGCATATTGAAACGATGCGTGCGCTGATTGCCGCGGATCTAGAGGTTGATTTGGACCAGGTAAACGTAAAGGCCACGACCACCGAGAAGCTCGGCTTCGTTGGGCGTGAAGAAGGCATCGCAGTGCATTCCATTGCCTTGTTGGTTCGCTCATGAACGAGTTCGATCTGCTGGGCCCGCTCGCTTATGGCGAGGCATTGGGCACGGCTGTGCTCAAGGCCACGGCTGAAGATTTTCAAGTCGACGAAGTGCTTGATATACCGCTGTCCGGAGATGGTGAGCACCTGTGGTTGTGGGTCGAGAAGCGCGGCCTGAATACCGAGGAGGCGGCCCGGCGCCTTGCCAAGGCTGCAGGCGTGCCACTGCGCACCGTCAGCTATGCAGGCCTCAAGGACCGCCAGGCATTGACCCGCCAGTGGTTCAGCGTGCAACTGCCGGGCAAGGCAGACCCTGATCTGTCGGGCGCCGAAAACGACACGCTGAAGATTCTCAAGACCTCGCGACACAAGCGCAAATTGCAGCGTGGAGCCCATGCGGCCAATGGTTTCACCTTGCGCCTGACGCAACTGAACGCTGACAAGGACGCGCTGGAGCAACGCCTGCAACTGATCGCCAAGCAGGGTGTACCGAACTATTTCGGTAGCCAGCGCTTTGGCTGGCAGGGCGGCAATCTGGGCGAAGCCCGTGATTATGCGGCGCGCAAGGCCTTGCCTGAGCAGCGCAACGTTCGTTCGCGGCTGCTGTCCACCGCGCGCAGCTATCTGTTCAATCAGGTGCTGGCCGCACGGGTGGCCGATGGCAGCTGGCAACGGGCGCAGGTTGGCGATTTACTGGCTTTTACCGACAGCCGCAGCTTTTTCCCGGCGGGCGAGGCTGAATGCAGCGACCCGCGCCTGGCCATTCTCGATCTGCACCCCACCGGCCCGCAGTGGGGCGAGGGCGAATCACCGACCACTGGCGCCACCCACGCGCTGGAGCAGTCAATTGCAGAGCGTGAAGCCGACTTGCGTGACTGGCTGGTACGCGCCGGCATGAGCCATGAGCGACGCATCCTGCGACTGCCCATTGGCCGGTTGACGTGGCATTATCCTCAGCCTGACATTCTGCAACTGGAATTTGTTCTGCCGCCAGGATGCTTCGCCACTGTTCTGGTGCGCGAGCTTGTTGATCTGGTGACGTTGGATCAAGCGGACACCTTATGCGTATTCTGATTTCAAACGATGACGGGGTAACAGCTCCGGGCCTGGCCGCGCTTTATGGTGCGCTGGCCGACTACGCCGAGTGCGTGGTAGTTGCCCCCGAGCAGGACAAAAGTGGCGCCAGCAGTTCGCTGACGCTGGACCGTCCCCTGCATCCTCATACCCTGGCCAATGGCTTTATCAGCATCAACGGTACACCTACCGATTGCGTGCATCTGGCTATTCACGGCTTGCTCGAGCAGCAGCCGGACATGGTGGTGTCGGGCATCAACCTGGGTGCCAACCTGGGTGATGACGTGTTGTACTCGGGCACTGTGGCGGCGGCACTCGAGGGCCGCTTCCTGGATCGTCCTTCTTTTGCCTTTTCGTTGGTCTCCCGCCAGGTGGACAACCTGCCGACGGCGGCGTTTTTTGCCCGCAAGCTGCTTGAAGCCCACGCATCGCTGAACTTGCCGCCGCGTACGGTCCTCAATGTGAACATTCCCAACCTGCCGTTGGCGAAGATTCGTGGCATTCAACTCACCCGTCTCGGCCATCGTGCCCGTGCTGCTGCACCGGTACGGGTGGTTGATCCGCGCGGCAAGGCAGGTTACTGGATTGCTGCGGCAGGCGATGTCGAAGACGGTGGCCCGGGCACGGACTTCCATGCCGTGATGCAGGGTTATGTATCGATCACGCCGCTGCAACTGGATCGCACCTTTGGTGATGGTTTCAACAGCCTCAATGACTGGCTGGAGGGCATGGGCTGATGGCGCGCGAGCAGGATGGCATGATGCACCGCGGCATTGGCATGACCTCTGAGCGCACCCGTGAGCGGCTGATTCAGCGCCTGCGTGAAGAGGGCATCGTTAACCAGAACGTGCTCGAGGTCATTCGCCGCACGCCACGTCATCTGTTTGTGGATGAAGCCCTGGCGCACAGGGCGTACGAAGATACGGCGCTGCCGATCGGCAATAACCAGACCATCTCCCAGCCTTACATGGTGGCGCGCATGAGCGAGCTGTTGCTTGAGGACGGGCCGCTGGACAAGGTCATGGAGATCGGCACCGGTTCGGGGTACCAGACCGCCGTGCTGTCGCAGCTGGTCGAGCGGATTTTTTCGGTCGAGCGCATCAAGGTGCTGCAGGACCGGGCCAAGGAGCGATTGCTTGAGCTCAACCTGCGCAATGTGGTGTTCCGCTGGGGCGATGGGTGGGAGGGCTGGCCTGCGCTGGCGCCTTACAACGGCATTATCGTCACCGCTGTAGCCACTGATGTGCCGCAGGCACTGCTCGACCAACTGGCCCCTGGCGGGCGCCTGGTGATCCCGGTGGGTGCCGGCGAGATGCAGCAGTTGATGTTGATCGTGCGCGAAGAGCACGGTTTCGCCCGGCGGGTGATCGGTAATGTACGCTTTGTGCCGCTGCTCAACGGGCCGCTGGCCTGAGTCTTTGTACGTATCGGGTGAATTTTGGGGCAGGGTACGGGTCATAAAGCCCATCACCCGGGCTCTGCCCGGTATGTGTGTATGTTTTATACGCTGTGTTTATCAATCGGCTTTACAGTCTGTAAAAGCCCTATAGCCAGTTATACTTGCTGCAAACCATGGCCAGTACTGGCGTTTTACTATTTAGCCATCTTCAAAGGGAGCGGCGGGTGAGTCTCACAGTCATTGCGCAGCGTAAGAGCAGCAAAAGCTTTCAGAGACTGGTGGTCGGTCTATTTCTGAGTACCACACTGGCTTTGTTGGCAGCGTGCTCCAGCACCCCCAAAAATGGCGTGAATGTCGTTGACCGTAACGGCGTGGCCCAGCGCCCGGCCGTGACCACCGGGCAATACGCGGTGCGTCGCGGCGACACTTTGTTCTCGATTGCCTTTCGTTATGGGTGGGACTGGAAGGCCCTGGCTGCACGCAACAATATTGCCGCCCCGTTCACCATCGTCCCGGGCCAGGTCATCCGCTTTGACGGGCGCTCAGGCACCCAGCCTGCAGGCGGCTCGAGCACCACCGTTGTGTCATCCTCTTCGGGCAGCAAAACCACGGTTATCAAGCGTTCCGCCACGGCTGCAAGTGCCCCCGCAGCGGTTGCCCCGATGCCGGCAGGCCCTGCTCCCAAGGGGTGGGGATGGCCCTCAAATGGCATTTTGATCGGAAAATTCTCTTCAAACGGTAGTTTGAATAAAGGTATTGATATCGCCGGCGATTTGGGACAGCCTGTTTTAGCTGCGTCTGATGGTTCGGTTGTATACGCTGGCAGTGGATTGAGGGGCTACGGCGAACTGATCATCATCAAACACAGTGATACCTACGTCAGTGCCTACGGTCACAACCGCAGGCTTTTGGTTCGGGAGGGGCAGCAGGTCAAGGTCGGACAGACAATTGCCGAAATGGGGTCAACTGGTACGGACCGGGTGAAACTTCACTTTGAGATTCGCCGCCAAGGTAAACCTGTAGATCCATTGCAATTCCTTCCTCGCCGTTGATCGGTTACCAGCCTGTTCCTGATGTGGATAAGGAACAGGCTCCAGCGTTGCCAGGGATTAAGGCGAGGCTTGAGCTTGAGGTCGAACTCAACAAAGGACTATTGCAATGGCTCTCAACAAAGAAGCGCCGGGGTTTGACATCGACGATGAGGTGCTCCTTATGGACTCCAGCATCGATAGCGACTTGATGTCAGAAGAAGACGATTCGCCCCCTACAGCTAGAACCAAGTCCAAAAAAGCAGCTGCTACAAAACAGCACAAGTACATTGACTACACGCGGGCCCTTGATGCGACCCAGTTGTACCTCAATGAAATCGGCTTTTCCCCGTTACTCTCTCCGGCAGAAGAAGTCCATTTTGCGCGTTTGTCGCAAAGCGGCGACCCGGCCGGGCGCAAGCGAATGATAGAAAGCAACCTGCGGCTGGTGGTGAAAATTGCCCGACGTTACGTCAACCGTGGTTTGTCATTGCTTGACCTGATCGAAGAAGGCAACCTGGGCCTGATCCGGGCTGTCGAGAAATTCGATCCCGAACGAGGGTTTCGCTTCTCGACCTACGCCACCTGGTGGATCCGCCAAACGATTGAACGGGCGATCATGAACCAGACCCGCACCATCCGTTTGCCGATCCACGTTGTAAAAGAGCTGAACGTCTACCTGCGAGCCGCGCGCGAACTCACGCAAAAGCTCGATCACGAACCCTCTCCTGAAGAAATCGCCAATCTGCTCGAAAAACCGGTCGCCGAGGTCAAGCGCATGCTTGGGCTTAATGAACGCGTGTCTTCGGTAGACGTGTCTTTGGGGCCGGACTCTGACAAAACCCTGCTTGATACCCTGACGGATGACAGGCCCACAGACCCTTGTGAGCTGCTTCAGGACGATGACTTGTCGCAAAGTATCGATCAGTGGTTGTCCGAGCTCACAGACAAGCAGCGTGAAGTGGTGATTCGCCGTTTCGGGCTGCGTGGCCATGAGAGCAGCACTCTTGAGGATGTAGGGCTGGAAATTGGCCTGACCCGTGAGCGTGTGCGCCAGATCCAGGTTGAAGGGCTCAAGCGCTTGCGAGAAATTCTTGAACGCAACGGCCTGTCGAGCGAGTCGCTGTTCCAGTAATCCGCGAACGGCTGACAAAAAACCCCGAACTAATCGGGGTTTTTTGTGGGTGTTTGTTTTGAGTGATGCCCGGTAGTGCGAATTTGACAACAATATGGACCTTGTTGTTATACAAACTTGAACTAATTGTTTATTTAATCGGCTTTGAAATGGAATGTCACGGACGAGATAGGTTATTGCCTGTGGCTTGCTGTAAGCCTTTACTTACTTTTTACGTAAGCCAAGGGCTTGGCAATAAAGGGCAAACGCCTTTGTGTAACAGTGCTTAACTCATAAGTCATTGAAATATAATGTATTTATATTTTTAGTTGGGCAGTTTGTGTAATAAATACTCATAACATCCGCGCTTGCAGCAATCCTATAAAACTCTAGTATTTGAACTGTATCGACGGATCGATACGGCGCTCAAGGAAGAACGCAGACGGACATCGCGGGAAGCGATTCATCAGGATGATGAGAAGGAACAAAAGGGACTAGGGAAAAAATGTGGGCGGGTCAAACCGCCCCTTTTTTTTGCCCGCAAAAAAGGTCCGGGCGGTGATGTTTAAACGGTTATAGCAAAACGCCCAAGGCCATTGGTCTCGGGCGTTTTGCGTGGTGCAGTCACCTGGCCGTGCCAGGCTCAGTACTTAGAGTACTGGATAGTCGATATAGCCCACTGCGCCATTGACGTAGAAGGTTTCCGGGTGCGCCTCATTCAGCGGCGCATCGGCCTTCAAGCGTGCGGGCAGATCAGGGTTGGCGATAAACGGCACGCCGAATGCGACGGCATCGGCCTTGCCTGCTGCCAGCCAGGCATTGGCACTGTCTTTGGTGAAGCTCTCATTGACGATGTACGGGCCACCGAAGGCTTGCTTGAGTTGCGGGCCCAGGCTGTCGGCAGCTTCATGCTCGCGCGCACAGATGTAGGCAATACCGCGCTTGCCCAGTTCGCGGGCGACATAACCAAAGGTTTCGGCCAGGTTTTCATCGCCCATGTCGTGCAGGTCGGCCCGTGGCGACAAATGCACGCCAACCCGGCCGGCACCCCAGACTTCAATGGCGGCGTCGGTAACTTCCAGCAACAGGCGCGCACGGTTCTCTATGCTGCCGCCGTACTGGTCGGTACGTTTGTTGGTGCTGCTTTGCAGGAACTGGTCGAGCAGGTAGCCATTTGCACCATGGATCTCGACGCCATCAAAACCGGCAGCCTTGGCGTTTTCTGCGCCTGTGCGGTAGGCCTCGACAATATCGGCGATCTCGGCAGTTTCCAGCGCGCGAGGCGTCGGGAAATCAACCTTCGGGCGCACCAGGCTAACATGGCCCTTGGCCGCAATGGCGCTGGGTGCAACCGGCGTTTCACCGTTCAGGTACATCGGATGCGAGATGCGGCCTACATGCCACAACTGCAGCGCAATCCGGCCACCGGCGGCGTGGACGGCCCGGGTGATGTTGGTCCAGCCGCGTACCTGGTCGTCGGCCCAGATGCCCGGAGTGTCAGGGTAGCCGACGCCCATAGGCGTGACCGATGTGGCCTCGCTCAGGATCAGGCCGGCAGAGGCGCGTTGAACGTAGTATTCAGCCATCAGGGCATTAGGTACCCGACCTTCGCTGGCGCGGCAGCGGGTCAGCGGAGCCATGATGATGCGGTTGGGCAGTTCGAGGTCGCCCAACTTGATCGGATCGAAAATCGTCGTCATTTATGCAGCCCTCTCAAGGATCAGTTAGTAGCAGTAGCCAGTTCGGAATTGCCGCCCTGGCGGAAAGTGATCAGCGTCACCAGCAGTGCCAGTATTGCCAGTGCGGCAGCGGCCAGTGGAACGCTGGTGAGGCCGAAGCCGTGGGCGATGACACTGCCGCCAACCCAGGCGCCGAGTGCATTGCCGACGTTGAATGCGCCGATATTCAGGGTTGAAACCAGGTTCGGGGCAGCCTTGCCGAAGGTCACGACATTGATTTGCAGCGCCGGTACGGCAGCGAATGAAGCCGCAGCCCACAAAAACAGGGTGATTTCAGTCGGGATCACCGCGACGCTGGTCCAGGTCAGTACGGTGGACATCACCGCCATCGCGATAAACACACCGATCAGCGTTGCGGCCAGGCGTTTGTCCGCCAGCTTGCCACCGATGATATTGCCCACCGTCAGGCCAAGGCCGATCAGCAGCAGAGTCCAGGTCACGCCGCTTGGCGAAACGCCGGTGACATCACCGAGCAGGGGCGCGACATAAGTGAACAGGGTGAACATCGACGCGGAAAACAGCGCAGTCATGCTCAGCGACAGCCAGATGCCTGCGCCTTTGAGCGCGGCCAGTTCGGCACGCATGTCGAGTTTTTCCTCGTCACGCTTGGCTGGCAGAAAGCGGATCAGGCCGATCAATGCCACGACACCGATCACGGTGACGGCAAAAAACGTCGAGCGCCATCCTGCTGCCTGGCCCAGAGCAGTGCCCAGGGGAACGCCGAGCACGTTGGCCAGGGTCAGGCCGGTAAACATCAGGGCCACGGCAGACGCGCGCTTGTTGGCAGGTACCAGGCCTGCGGCCACGACCGAACCAATACCGAAGAACGCGCCGTGGCACAGCGCAGTGACAACACGGGCAAACATCAGCACGTTGTAATCACTGGCCAGGGCACAGAGCAGGTTGCCGATGATGAATATCACCATCAACGCTACCAGGGCGGCCTTGCGCGGCAACCTGGCCGTGGCCAGCGCCATAAACGGCGCACCGATGGCCACACCCAGCGCGTAGCCGGTTACCAGCCAGCCGGCACCGGGAATGGATACACCAAGGTCGGTTGCGACATCAGGCAGCAAGCCCATGATCACAAACTCGGTGGTCCCGATGGCGAAAGCGCTGAGCGCCAGAATGAGTAGCGAGAGGGGCATGGAAGTCCTTTTAAAGCTCTTGGCTGATTTTTTCGAGGAAGACCTTGATGGTTTCCTCATTACGTTTGAAAAAGTGCCACTGACCGTGTTTTTGGCTGGTAATCAGGCCCGCTCGCTGCAGCGTTGCGAGATGGGCAGAAACCGTGGACTGCGACAGGCCGCAGAGCTGATCAAACTGCCCGGCACACACACCATGTTCGGTGGAGTGGACCTGGTCAGGGAACGAGGCATCAGGGTTTTTCAGAGCGTTGAGAATTTCTCGGCGTACTGGGTGTGCCAGGGCTTTTATTATTTCGTCGAGGTCGATCGTCATGGTTGCAGTGCTCATTGGGTACAACGTTATATCGCGATGAGGCGAACTTTAAATCGTTATATCGCGATATACAAATATGATTTCGATCTTAGATCAGCTCAAATCGATATATCGGGTTATAACGATATTGGTGTGGCAGTGCTAAACTGCGCCCATGAATTATCTCGCACATCTGCACCTTGGCGGTCAGCGCCCGGAAGAAATGCTGGGCAGTCTTTATGGCGATTTTGTCAAAGGGCGGCTGCATGGCCAATACAGCGCGGACATTGAACACGGTATAGCGCTGCACCGCAGCATTGATGTCTTTACTGACAACCACCCCCTGGTTGATCAGTCGTTGTCGCGATTTGCCCATACTCGCCGGCGGTATGCGGGCATTGTGCTGGACGTGTTTTTTGACCATTGCCTGGCGCGGGACTGGGGGCAGTATGCCGAAGGGCCGCTGGAGCGTTTTACCTCGGATTTTTACCGGGTGCTGGTGGCCGAACAACAGCTGCCACGGCGGCTTGCCACGATTGCGCCGCACATGGCGGCCCATGACTGGTTGGGTTCGTATCGGGATTTTGCCGTGCTGGAGCAGGTGTTCAATGGTATAGCCCGACGCTTGTCGCGCCCCGAGGAACTGGCCGGGGCGATGCAGGACTTGAAGGCGTTGTATGAACCTCTGAGCGAGGATTTTCGGGCGTTTTATCCGCAGTTGCAGGTGTATGCGGCGGGTTGTTACCGGAAGGGATGTCCGTAGCCGCTGACGCGGGGCGAAGTCGTCGCAAAATCAGGCAATGGGTTGTGTCAGTTACACCAGGTTCTCAGGGTTTACGGCTGTTTGATCTTGTTTGACTGGTGTGTTGAGTACATATCCGGCATTCGTGTCTAACTGGGATATTGGTTTCGCTCTTACAGCGAGTCACTTTTTCCAGACGCCGAAAAAGTAACCAAAAAGGCTTGCCCCGGCGTACGGCCTTCGCTGCGCTCAGGTTCCCTCGCTCCGGTCCTGCTCCGTGGGCCCGCCGCCACGGGCCATCCATGGCCCATCGCGGCTCTCCCGGCATCCATGCCGGTCGACCCACT
>NZ_WIVQ01000088.1:0-18801 GCF_009600545.1 Pseudomonas sp. FSL R10-1339
GCATCGCCCTGGCCTATGCTGAAGCAGGCGCCGACGTGGTTCTGGCCGCCCGCACCCTGGCCGACGTTGAAGCCGTAGCCGAAGAAGTACGCAGCCTCGGCCGTCGGGCCCTGGCCCTGAGCTGCGACGTCAATGACAGCGAACAGCGCAGCGCTCTGGTCACCCAGGCCCGCGAGCAGATGGGCCGCATCACCCACCTGGTAAACAATGCTGGCGGCGCCGGCCCCAACGATCCGCTGACCCTGAGCGTGGAGCGTTTTGAAGAAATCATGCGCTTCAACGTGTCTTCGGCCTATCACCTTAGCCAGCTGTGCGTGCCGCATATGCGCGAAGCCGGCAGCGGCAACATCATCAATATCACCTCGGGCGCGGCGCGTTATGCGCAAACCCAATTCAGCGCCTACGGCACCGCCAAGGCCGCACTGAGCCATATGACCCGCCTGCTGGCCCAGGACTTTGCACCGCAGGTACGGGTCAACGGCATTGCTCCCGGCCCGGTACTGACTGCCGCCCTCAATGGCGTGCTGCCGGTGGCCATGCGCGACGGCATGATCAAGGCCACGCCGCTGCAAAGCCTGGGCGAAGTTGAAGATATCGCGGCTGCAGCGCTGTACCTGGCCAGCCCGGCTTCACGCTGGGTCACCGGCAAGATCCTGGAAGTAGACGGCGGCGCCGAATCGAGCGTCTGGCCGGGTTGAGCCACCATCAAACCGTGGGAGCGAGCCTGCTCGCGAAGAAGTTTCGCGAGCAGGCTCGCTCCCACAAGAGGATTTTCTGCATAGCCTCCCGAGAGCCAATTTATGGACACACAGTTGATTGAAGCCCTGGGCGACGAGTTGTTTCACGCCCTGCTGGAGCGGCGCAGCCTTGAGCCATTGACCGCCCGTTACCCGGATTTGACCCTGGACACGGCCTACCGCATTTCCCTGCGTTTCTTGCAACGCCGCCAGGCGCTGGGCGAGCAGGTGGTCGGCAAAAAAATTGGCGTTACCAGCCGTGCCGTGCAGGACATGCTTGATGTGCACCAGCCCGATTTCGGCTTCTTGACCGACCGCATGCAAGTCGCCGACAACAGCGATGTGAGCTTTGCCGCCCACCACCTGGTGCAGCCACGGGCTGAAGGCGAAATCGCCTTTATCCTCGGCGAAGACCTGCACGGCCCCGGCATCACCGCCGAAGACGTAATGGCAGCCAGCCAATGGGTGGTGCCGTGTTTCGAAATTGTCGACTCGCGCATTGCCGACTGGAAAATCCGCATTCAGGACACCGTGGCCGACAACGCTTCCTGCGGTGTGTTCGCCCTGGGCGAACAGCGCATCAACCCGCGCGAGCTGGATCTGGCCAAGGTCGAGTTGCACTTGCTGAAAAACGGCCAGCCCGCCGGTCATGGTTTTGGCTCGGCGGTACAGGGCCACCCCTGCGAGGCCGTGGCCTGGCTGGCCAATACCCTGGGCAAGTTCGACATCCCGTTTCGCAAGGGCGAAATCATCCTTTCCGGCGCACTGGCGCCGCTGGTTCCGGTACAACCCGGCGATGAGGTCAGCCTGACTCTCAGCGGCCTGGGCTCTGCCAACCTGCGCTTTGTGCCCTAACCCCCCTTCGAGACCTTAGCCATGAGCAAAAAGATCAAATGTGCCCTGATCGGGCCGGGCAATATCGGCACCGATCTGCTTTACAAGCTGCTGCGCAGCGAAGTGCTGGAGCCCGTGTGGATGGTGGGCATCGATGCCACCTCCGAAGGCCTGAGCCGCGCCCGCGAGATGGGCCTGAAGACCACCAGTGACGGGGTCGACGGTCTGTTGCCGCACGTGCTGGCAGACAATATCCAGATCGCCTTCGATGCCACCTCGGCTTATGTCCATGCTGAAAACAGCCGCAAGCTCAACGAGCTGGGCGTGCTGATGATCGACCTGACACCGGCTGCCATTGGCCCGTATTGCGTACCGCCGGTCAACCTCAAGGCCAACCTCAAGCGCGGCGCCATGAACGTCAATATGGTCACCTGCGGCGGCCAGGCGACCATTCCGCTGGTGGCGGCTGTGTCCAGCGTCCAGCCGGTGGCTTACGCCGAAATCGTCGCCACTGCCGCGTCCAAATCGGTGGGCCCGGGCACGCGCAAGAATATCGACGAATTCACCCGCACCACGGCCAGTGCCATCGAGCAGGTGGGTGGGGCGAAAAAGGGCAAGGCGATCATTATCGTCAACCCCGCCGAGCCGCCGCTGATCATGCGCGATACCGTGCATTGCCTGACTGAAACCGAACCGGATCAAGCCGCTATCAGCCTGGCCATCGCCAGCATGATCGAGCAGGTGCAGCAGTATGTGCCCGGCTACAAGCTGGTCAACGGCCCGGTGTTTGACGGCAACCGGGTCTCGATTTTCATGGAGGTCGAAGGCCTGGGCGACTACTTGCCCAAGTACGCCGGCAACCTGGACATCATGACCGCCGCGGCCGCCCGCACCGCCGAGATGTTCGCCGAGGAAATCCTCAAGGGCGAGCTGCAACTCAAGGCATCAGCCCCCCAACCTGCCCTCGCTTAAGGAGCCGATCATGGATCTTCGCGGCAAAAAAATTACCGTGCATGACATGTGCCTGCGCGACGGCATGCACCCCAAGCGTCACCAGATCAGCCTGCAGCAGATGAAAGACATCGCCTGCGGCCTGGACGCAGCCGGCGTGCCGCTGATTGAGGTCACCCATGGCGACGGCCTGGGTGGCAGCTCGGTGAACTACGGCTTCCCGGCGCACACCGATGAGCAGTACCTGTCGGCCGTGATCCCGATGATGAAAAAGGCCAGGGTGTCAGCCCTGCTGCTGCCGGGTATCGGCACCGTGGACCATCTGCAAATGGCCCATGAACTGGGGGTCAATACCATCCGCGTGGCGACCCATTGCACCGAGGCGGACGTGTCCGAGCAACACATCTCCTATGCCCGCAAGCTGGGCATGGACACCGTGGGTTTCTTGATGATGGCCCATATGAACAGTCCCGAGGGGCTGGTCAAACAGGGCAAGTTGATGGAGAGCTTCGGCGCCAACTGCGTGTACCTCACCGATTCGGCCGGCTATATGCTGCCACACGATATCAAGGCGCGGGTTGCAGCCCTGCGTGCGGCCCTGCACCCGGACACCGAGATCGGCTTTCACGGCCATCACAACCTGTCGATGGGCGTGTCCAACTCCATCGCGGCCATCGAGGCCGGAGCCACCCGCATCGACGCTGCAGCGGCCGGGCTCGGCGCGGGCGCGGGGAATACGCCGATGGAAATCCTGGTGGCCGTGTGCGATCGCATGGGCATAGAAACCGGGGTCAGTGTGTTTGGCATTCAGGACGTGGCCGAGGATCTGGTGGTGCCGATCATGGACTTCCCGATCCGCAGCGACCGCGATGCCCTGACCATGGGCTACGCCGGGGTGTATGGCTCGTTCCTGCTGTTTGCCAAGCGCGCCGAGAAAAAGTACGGCGTGCCAGCACGGGAGATTCTGGTGGAGATGGGTCGTCGCGGCATGGTTGGCGGCCAGGAAGACATGATCGAAGACACCGCCATGACCCTGGCGCGCCAGCGGGCCTGAGGCGTCGCACCTTGACGGAGGCGCTGACCGGGTCAGCGCCTTCGGCGTTTTTACCTCACAGGAAACCCACCATGTCCAACACTCATGTCGGCTGGCGCAGCCATGCTTTGCTGTTATTGCTGGCAGCGGTGTTTGCCGACAACTTTGTCGGGCGCCAGATTCTGGCAGTGATGATTGAGCCGATCAAAGCCGAGTTCGGCGTCAGTGACACAGCGATGGGGCTGATTTCCGGCCTGGCCTTTGCCGCGGTATTCGCCCTGCTTGCCCTGCCTGCCGGTCGCCTGGCCGACCGTATGGTACGCACCCGCTTATTGGCCATCGCCTGTTTGCTGTGGGCCGTGGCAACCATGTTGTGCGGGCTGGCAGTGAGCTTCTGGATGCTCGCCCTGGCACGCATGGCTGTGGCGGTGAGCGAGTCGCCGACCACCTCGACATCGATGTCGATCATTGCCGACCTCTACCCGCCCCATCGCCGATCGTTTGCCATCAGTTGCTTCACGGCGGCACCGACCTTCTCCGCAGTGATCGGCCTCAGCCTTGGCGCCTGGGTGGTTGAACACTATGGCTGGCGCACCGCGTTTATCGTGATCGGCATGCCGGCGCTGATGTTCTCCACGCTGCTGGCCTTTGTGGTGAAGGACCCGGCGCGTGGCCGCTGGGACCTGGCCAGCGCCCACGCGGCCCACCCCCTGCAGAGCATGGGCAGCGAGGCACGCAAACTCTGGGCCCTGCCCGCTTACCGTTGCCTGGTGATGGCGGGTGGTTTGACCACCCTGGGCTCTTATGCCATCGGCATGTGGAACACCAGCTTTCTGGTGCGCTCCCACGGTTTGTCACTGCAACATGCCGGGTTGCTGGCGGGTTTTATCTGCGGCGGCTTTGCCGGGATCGGCGCCTTGTTCAGCGGCTGGCTGAGTGACCACCTGACCCGGCGCAACCCGCACTGGCAAGTGGGCATTCCGGTCATAGGGCATGTGACAGCGCTCAGTGCGCTGTTCGCCTACCTGCTGTGGCCAAACACAGTGTGGCTGCAGGTGGGCAGCGTACCGGTGCCCAGTGCGATGCTGCTGTGCGCGCTCTACAGCTTTTTTTCGGTGTGGTGGGTGGCGCCGTCGTTCAATCTGATCACCCAACTGGTCCCGGCCAACCGCCGGGGTACGGCGATGGCCTTGCAGACCATTATTTCGACCCTGCTGGGGATTGGCCTGGGGCCGTTGCTGGCCGGTTTGCTCAGCGATGCCCTGCAGCCGGCTTTCGGTATTGAATCGCTGCGCTATGCATTACTACTGGTAAGCCTGCCGGTGGCAGGTGCAATCATGTTGCTGATTCGCACCGCCAGCCATGCCGGGCAAAATTGCTATAGGCATGTAGAGCGGGCGGCATAATCGTCGATAAATTTGCGTGTCAGCTCATACGACGTCAGCTCGGCCATGCGCCCGGGGCTCAGGGGGAAAGCCTGGCCCGCCCACAGGTTGATAAAGTCGCCGCTGTCAGCCCCGGATTTGGCCTTGAGCGGCAGCAGCACGCCACCGGCCAACGGAAAGGCTGGCGCCTGGGAGTTGATCGGGCCCAGTTCGCGCATGACCCGATTGACGATGCCCCGTGCTGGCCGCCCGGTAAACAGATTGGTCAGCGCGGTATCTCTGGCCTGAGCCTCGCGCAACGCACGGTGATGAGCCCTGGCCAGCTTTGCTTCAGGGCAAAACAGGTAAGCAGTGCCGATTTGCACGGCACTGGCGCCAAGTGCAAACGCCGCCGCGATCCCTCGCGCATCGGCGATGCCGCCTGCAGCAATCACCGGCACTGACACGGCATCGACGATTTGCGGCACCAGAGCGAAGGTGCCGATTTGCGTGGTCAGCTCACGATGCAGGAACATCGCCCGATGACCGCCCGCTTCATAGCCCATGGCGATAATTGCGTCACAGCCGTGGTGTTCCAGCCATTGCGCCTCGTCAACCGTCGTGGCCGAACTGAGCACCCTGGCCCCACAGGCCTTGACCCTGGCCACAAACTCCGGTGCCGGCAGGGCGAAGTGAAAACTCACCACTTCGGGGCGCAATTCCTCAACCAGGGCGCAGGTGGCTTCATCGAAAGGCGCGCGGCTGGATATCGGAGTGGGCGCGTCATAATCGGCGCCGAGCTCGCTGTAATAGGCCTTGAACAGCGACTTCCACTGTTCGATGGCAGCCTCGTCGTACTCCGGAGGCTGATGGCAGAAAAAGTTCAGGTTGAGCGGCTGGTCGCAGGCAGCCCGAAAGGCTGCCACCTCGCTGCGGATGGCCTCCAGGCTCAACGTGGCGCAGGCCAGTGAGGCCAGCCCCCCGGCCTGTGCCACGCCGATCATGATATCGGCGCCAGCGCCCAGCATCGGTGCCTGAATCAGGGGGTGGGCGATACCCAGCAGATCGGTGAAACGCGAATCGGGCCAGCAGCTCATGGGGGCTCTCAGGGTCGACAATCGGGAGCTGGATACTAGTGGCTCGCCTGCAGATGAGGCAAGTTGCCCAAGACTATGTAGCAGCTGACGAGCGGAGCGAGGCTGCGTTCGTCAGCTGCTACGAAAGTCCGCAATGGCCGAATTATTTTTTGCTGGCCAGAGCCGCAATCAATGCCGGGTCATGATTGTAGATATCCGGTGCGTAGGTCACCTTGCCGTCCTTGTTTGCCTGGGCGGTCCAGTAGGTCATCAGGATCGGTGTCGGGTTCGACAGCCTGAACTCATGGGTCAGCCCGGTACCCAACAGCTCCTCGCTACGGACTTTTTCGGCAGGTGTCACCAGCAAGTCACGCAGCTGGAACACCGCTTCAACCCGCACGCAACCCGAACTGAAAGCCCGTGGCCCCTTGCTGAACAAGGCCTGGCTAGGGGTGTCGTGGAGGTACACCGAGAACGGATTGGGGAAGCGGATGGCAATTCGTCCCAACGGGTTCCTCGGCCCCGCGCCCTGGCGCAGCAGGATGTTGCCCGGTCGATCCCAGTCGATATCCTGAGCCGCCAGCGGCTGGCCGTTGCTGTCCACAATCTGCAGGTCCTGACGGCTGAGGAAAGACGGGTCGCGACGGATCTGCGGCAGTTTGTCTTCACGAAAGATGGTCGGCGGAATGGTCCAGGTCGGGTTGAGCGTAAGGCGATTGACCCGGGACTTGAGCAGCGGGGTCTGGCGCTCGGCACGACCGACCTGGGTGCGTGTCTGCCACACCGGCACACCGTTGCGGTACACGGTCAGTTGCGCTGCGGGCACATTGACCAGCAGGATATCGGGCTCCAGATCCTGGGCTATCCAGCGAAAGCGCTCCAGATTGATGCGCAGCTGCTCACGCCGCGCCTGGGGGCTGATGTTGAGTTCTTTAAGGGTGCCCGCGCCGATTACACCGTCGGCCTGCAACGAATGGTCGAGCTGGAAGCTCTTCACCGCCGCCACCAGTTCATTGCTGTAATGGTGATCGACAGTCGCCGGCAGGTGGCTGAGGTAGCCTTCACTGACCAGTCGCCGGGCCAGCTCGGGCACCCGCGCATCCTCAGCCCCCGGACGCAGCAACGGCCCGCTGGCCAGTGGTTGCCATTGTGGCAAGGGTTGCTGACGCTGGCGGGCATAGACCCGACGCAGGTTTTGATACAGCTCGTTTTGCGGGCGCGCCTGTTCAAAAGCCCGGGGCAAGTCCGCCAGGCCCGGGCCGGCAAAGGCCAGGATGCGGGCCTGGCGGTCTTGTGCAACCTCACTGGCATGCCATACCGGCTCGAACCGCGACTGCTGCAGGCGACCATAGTGCAGGTCCTGCAAGGCTTGCAGATACTGCTGGCTGATCCCGATATCGGCACACAGATCACCAGCGACAGGCAGTTTGTAGGTGTCGGGGTCCAGACCGTCATCCGCCAACTGCGCAAGCTCCCCTTGCAGGGCGCTCAAACGGCCATTGACCGACCATACCGGCTGGTCATTCTGCCCCTGATAAAACCCCTGCAGCATTCGCAGCATCGGTGCATTGACCCGTGGCGCCAGGACCGGACAGGCTTGCGGCAGTTGGCTGAGCGCTTGTTGTACCGGGCTTGTGGTGTCTGCCTGTAGGGGATCGGCTACAGCGACCAGTGGCACAGTCAGCAAGGCAATGCTCAAGTAAAATGCGCGTTTTTTGAACAACTGCTTTACTCCAATTATGGGCCGTCATCTTTAACTTCAGCTCAATCAGCGGTCACGGCAAACCCACAGGCTAGCAGTTAAAACCCAAGCGCCAAGTTATCGGCGCAGCATTACTGGTCTGACTCCATCGAGAATACGCAAATCATGCTCAACTTTTTACGCCGTTTTTGCTTTGCAGCCATCGCCTTAAGCGCAACCTGCACTACTGCCTACGCTGCTAATCCGCTCTTGCTCAACAAGCTCAGCCATGCCGCCCCGGAACTCAACCCCCAGGCCCTGAAAAGTGCCCTCAGCGCCATGCAGTGCGCGGTCAATAACGGAGCCAAACAGGCTCGGCATCTGGCGGTAATCGACTTCTCGCAACCTTCAACCGCTCGCCGTCTCTGGATCTTTGACCTGACCCGCAAGACATTGGTTCTGCGTGATCTGGTGGCCCACGGAAAACAATCCGGCGAGAACTTCGCCACCAGTTTCTCCAATACCGAAGGCAGCAACCAGTCCAGTCTCGGCCTGTTCAGCACCCAGGAAAGCTATGTGGGCAGCCATGGTTACTCATTGCGCATGGACGGCCTTGAGCCCGGCATCAATGATCAGGCCCGTGAACGGGCGATCGTGATCCACCCCGCCAATTACGTGAACCCGCTGTGGAGCAAAACCCAGGGCCGCATCGGCCGCAGCCTCGGCTGCCCGGCGGTCCGCCCGCAAGTGGCGCGTCAGGTCGTAGATAAACTCAAAAATGGCCAGTTCATGTTTGCCTGGTACCCCGACCAGCAATGGCTGCAATCCTCGGCCTACCTCAACTGCCAGCCACGTCAGGTGGCGAGCATCATGTCGGCCAGGCATGAGGTCGCACACGGGGGTTGAAAGCGCGGCGGCAATACCTGTAGATAGTGCGCACATGTTCCAGGAGTTTCATCATGCCCGCGCCGCAACAGGCTGCCTTCAACTACCGCGCCATGACCCGGGCCGACTTGCCTGCCGCCCACAGGTTGTCCGCGCAACTGAACTGGCCCCATCGCCTGGAAGACTGGGCGTTGTTGCACCGGGTGTGCAAAGGCTTTGTGGCCTGCGAAGGTGAGCGCTTGATCGGCACGGCGTTCGCCTGCCCACAAGGTGCGTTTGCAACCATTGGCCTGGTGGTGGTCAGCCCCGATTATCAGGGCCAGGGTGTTGGCCGCCGATTGATGGAGCTGGCGCTCGAGGCCTGCAAGCCGGCCACGGCGATCCTCAATGCCTCGGCGGCAGGCGCACCGCTGTATCTGAGCCAGGGCTTTATCGAGTTCGGCACCCTCGAGCAGCGCCAGGGCCCGGCACAATGTATGGCCCTTGAGCCGCTGGCCGCAGACGAACACTGCCGCAGCCTCAACGCAGAGGATCAGGCACGGCAACTGGCACTGGCCAACGCTGGCAGCGGGCTGGATCGCAGTGCCATTTTCGCCCATCTGCACGACACTATCGAACACACGGCCGGTATCGAGTGCGGTGGCCAGTTACAGGCGTTTGCCCTGTTGCGCCGCGCCGGAAAGGGCCATTGCATTGGCCCGGTGATTGCCCAAAATCCCCGGCAGGCCAGGCACCTGATCGCCACCCTGCTCTCACGGATCCCTGGCCAGTTGGTGCGTATCGATGTGCCACATAACAGCGGTCTGTGTGAATGGCTGACGCGGGCCGGCCTGGGCCCAGTAGACCGGGTGAGCCAAATGGCCCTCGGCACACCCCCGCAATCCACTGAAGGTGTTCTCCAGTACGCACTGCTTTCACAGGCAATGGGTTGAGCTGCAGAAACGCGCAGGACTGATCCGCCACAAACCGGATGGGCAAGAAAAAGACAGTGGTATTAATTGGTATGGGATGGGTGACTAGCGAGGTTGCGTCAGGCCGAACGGCGTTGACGCTGTGCTTGGAGAGTCTTGCCCGATGCTGGACAAGATCTGAAAAATGGCAGGGGCGGCTGGATTTGAACCAACGCATGGCAGGATCAAAACCTGCTGCCTTACCGCTTGGCGACGCCCCTGTAGTTGTTGCGATGAATGCCTGGCATTCATTTAACGTCCTTGCAGCTTGCGAATGTTGCCAATCGCCGTGAACCTGTAAGGGTTCGCTGTGAGAACGAGCGCAAATATACCCGCACTCTGAGGATATGGGAAGCACTTTTTAAATAAATTTATTCAAAAACAGCCACTTAGTGAGAAACACTGGCACATTGCCCCGGCTGGCCGGGCTTTTCCCGGGTCTAGGCGAGGGATAAGCCCGGAGTTTCAGGCACTGATCGACACAACGGCGTCACATCAATCAAAGGCACCATTGAGAATCTCATAAACCAACCCGGTGGCAATGGAGACCAGAATCAACTCCGTGCCCACCTGCTGCCATTCGTACCCCTCGTAATGAGGCAGCCTGCTGGCCAGTCGGCCATCCAGCTTTTTGGCAATACCTGGCGGCAGCGGCTTGCCCCGCGCCAGATTCTTCTGGATGCCGGGCGGCAGCGCCTGGCTTCGGCTCCAGTAATCTCTATGCCCGTGAATGATTTCAAGCGTGGCTGCACGATTGATACTCGGGCCATGCGCCCTGTCGTCAGCGCCTGACTTTTTACCTTTATTGCCCTGGCCACCTTGCTTGCCATGATCCTGGTCATAGTGCTGACCGCCTTTGTCATTGCCTTTACCGTTCCCGTTACCTGGATCGGCCGAGGCAGTGACCGGGCCACAAACAAGCGCAACACACGTAATGGCTGTAATCAGTGAGCGAGGCGTTAGCATGGTCGAGGACTCAGAATAAGGGTGGTCCTCTGACTATAGACGACAGCTTGAGTTCGTCAGGGCATCAAGCTGCCACCCAGTGCTGCTTCAGCTGTGCTCCGGTGCGAACCAGGCCATGGTGATATCCGCGATCAGACTGCCATCGGGTAGGCGTATACGCTTTTCAAGACGACCTTCTTCCACAAAGCCGAACTTCAGATAAAGGTGCCTCGCACGGCGATTGACCTCACGCATCCGCAGTTCGACTTTTACCAGCCCCGGGCGATCCCCGGCCCACTGCAACAAGCGCGTCATCAACACATGGCCGATACCCTGCCCCACATAGTCGGGATGCACAACGATAGTCAGGCTCATAACGTGCTTAAAGGCCTCAAGCCCCATTGGCTCAAGCAAAGCATGCCCGACAATCTGGTCATTCCATTCAACCACCAGGTAAAGGCCATCATCCTTCAGGGCAAGAATTTTTCGCTCAAAGGCTGCAGTGTTAAACTCACTTGGCCGCGAGACAAGCAAACCGGGGGTTTTGGCCGTTTCACGCTCGGCATTGCAGAGCTGCGTCGCATCCGTTAGTTGCGCATGACGAATGACCAGGTTTTCCAAGCGATAGCTCCCTATAAACTGTTCTGAGTAGGTCAACTGCTTGCGCTCGAAAACACGCAATTCCTGATTAACTTACGCACCCTTACAGCGCACACAAATCTGCGCGGTCTGCATTTCCCTCCGCCCTCAGCCCTTCAAGCAATAACTGTTCCCGTTGATCAATCCTCGTAGAGCAAGGCGTTCTTCCGATGTGTTTTGTAGCACTCCCGTGGTACAAACAGCAGTAATACGTGACATTGAATACCCTGACGCGTCAGGCATTGAGCGAGCTTCTGGCACATCACGCCTGGACTATTGGTAAAAGCTGCGCGGTGAGGTGTTCAATTGCATTGCCCCGAACTGAAATTGGCCATGCTTGGTACATAGGCCTACTGATCCACCTTGAAGGTGCACCCCATGCCCGCCCCTACTGCTCGCCCCGACCTTGTTTATACATACCCGACCCACCTGCGCGCTCAGGTCGAGGCCGCCCCGCGAGCACCCGGGGTGTATTTCTTTTACGCTGCTGGCGAGTCCATGCCGCTCTATATCGGTAAAAGCATCGATATACGCAGCCGACTGCTTTCCCACCTGCGCGCGCCGGAAGAAGCCCGAATGCTGCGCCAGACACAACGGATCGAGTACCAGCAAACCGCAGGAGAAATCGGTGCCCTGCTGTTGGAGTCCCGCCTGATCAAAGAACTGCAACCCTTGAAGAACAAGCGACTTCGTCGTCAACAGCGTCTGTGCTCATTGCGGATTGTCGACGGGGTACTGGAAATCATCGACACCACCACGATCTGCGACGGGCCACAGTTGTACGGGCTTTTCCGTAACCGGCGGATGGCCACCGAAGCCCTGATGCAGATTGCGGACGAGCACCGGCTCTGCCACACCCTGCTGGGCCTGGATAAATCAACGGGACGGGGCTGCTTTCGGGCTCAGATAGGCAAGTGCGCCGGTGCCTGCAAAGGGGCAGAAAGCCATAAGGCGCATACCCAACGCTTGTTGAGTGCCTTGGAACGCTGGGCCGTGCATCACTGGCCCTATCCAGGCGCAATCGCATTGCACGAGCAGCATGGCGAGATCGAGGAGTACCACGTCGTGGACAGCTGGCGCTATATCGGCACCTATACCTGCGAGTCTGAAGCCAGACTGGCCCCCAGACTGACAGGGCAGGCATTCGATGCCGACTGCTACAAAATTCTGGTGCGGCCCGTCTTGCTCGAGAGCACGGCAATCATCATGCTTTGATTGCGAACGTGCCGATCCAGGATAACTGCCTCGAGCTTTTTGACTGCCTTAATGTGCCGCTGAATGACTGGCCCATCTCTTCCACTCGCTTGGCAAGCTGGACGTAAGCCTACAGCCAACACACGTTCACATGACTGACGGTGCGTGCTTCAGTCCGTCGACTGCATCCCGTATTTGCCGCACCCGATCTGTAACAGACATGTCCCCTTCAAGCTTTAAGACCGTACAGGTAAGCGCAGACAGCCATTCCTGGTGCCTGGCCAGGCTACGTCCAGGGACGCCCCCCTCATCGTACTGAGCTGCCCAAGCCAGAAACTCCGGCTTTGCTTGACCGAAGCGTTTTACCTCTCGACGTTCTAGCCTCTCCAATCTGAGTTCAACCGGAAGATAAAGGAACACCACAAGATCAAATTCGCTCTCAAGCGGTTGACCCCAGCCCATTACTGATCCGGCAACCACTGCACGGTCATGAGCGCGCATTTCATGTAGCAAGCGCTCTCCTCGTAGCGTTTTGTCTGCCAGATGCAGATAGGGCGGGTTACTGGGCAGCCACAAAAAATCATCTGCTTCCAGGTGAGTTGCGCTCAGTTCCTTAGCTAAAGCATCCGCCAAAGTCGTGGTGCCGGTACCTGCCGCGCCTGTGATCAAGATGTAACGTGCCGTCTCTTTTGTCATTTCGTTTCAGCCACTCTAAAACTTTGCCATCTCCGATAACTTAACAGTGCCCCACTGATGTGGCAGCCGAGCAAGAACATCCTCGAGATATCGAGCCAGTGGTGGCCAGCGCCTGCAAATGTGGGTCGGTTAGCTACGACCTGACTTTGAACGTCGCTATGCACCAAATGACGTGCGGGCAGTCATCAAATCTCTAGAGCACTGCAATCAGATCCTGTTTTCTCAACTGAGCAAGCCTGGGCGAGCACTTGATAACGACTCTGTACAAATCCGTTATCAGACGCTGAGGAATCAATCAGACTTAAATTTAGCTCGCCACCCAACTGGCTGAACAAAGGAATTCCTTTGCCCAACAACACTGGAATGCGCGTAATAGTGATCTCGTTGATCAATCCCGCAGCGAGGAAAGCCTGGATGGTCTGACCTCCGTCAATATAGAGATGCTTCAGACCTTGAGCCGCGAGCTGCGCCACGATAAGTAGCGGATCGCCGGCCAATACATCGAAGGACTCAGACGACTTTACCCCCCGACCGCAAAACTTGTATCAGTTGCTCGGCGGCGAGGGTTTCGACGGTGCCTTCACGGGTGCCTGCGCCGAAAACAGCGCAACAGGCCGATGTGTCGCCGTCGCAGATACGGTAAACGGCAATGACGCTGCCAGGCCCGCACCCTGTGTGTCCGCATAGGGTAAAACCACCGTCGATCGAACCCCGCATTAAACCCAGGCCGTATCCCGGTGTAATCCATGGGCGACCTGGAATCGAACCACCCAATGCCTTTGCTATCTGCATGTCCTGGAGCAAGCCTGTGGGGAGCAGATGCCCAGCGAAAAGTCGGTCGAGGAAGAGTGCGGCTTGCGAAATGGGGCCGATTAACAAGCCGTGATACACCCAGCCGGGGTCATAATTTGATGTATTTCCAAGGTGGGTATCTTGTAAGTCTGCTGGCGTTTTAGCGAAGCGAACCCTCGAGAGCCCCAAAGGCGTCAGTGCGTATCGACCCACTGCCTCTTCAAGCGACAAGTCAGTCAGTTGTTCAATTAGCTTGCCTATTAGAAGGTAACCCACATTGGAATAGCGCCATCCAGTTCCGGGGGTATATCGAAGCCGAGCGCCATCAAGGCGCTGCATCATTTCGTCTGCTGACCATGCAGCCTCATGGTTGGCAACGGCGGCGTGATAATCTGCAAGTTCACCATAATCGGCGAGCCCTGCCTCATGCCTAAGCAGTTGGCGCAACGTGAATGGCTGATCAGGTATCGGGTGTCCAGTCCGACCCGCCCATCACGTACTAATGACAGGGCGGTTACAGCCAGGATGGTCTTCGTAAAGCTCCACCAAGGCACCACCAGTTCTGATTGATCCGACGTTGGTTGCTGACCATTTGATACCAGTGAGCTCAGCATTGACTTCCTTGTATTGTTGGGCAGCTTGTCAGCTACCTAGGGAGGCTCCGATCAACTTGCCGCGATTTTCGAAAAGTACCCAATATACCCAGAGATCAATAACGCGCCTGCCGCCAACCAGGCGCGTGCTGCATCAGTGCATCGCCACACCGTCCAGCGATTTATCGACATACGCCCTGGCCAGCTCCACCAGATGCATGACCGACAACACCCGGTCGCGCGCGAGCCCGCACAAACCATCCCCCGCCTCACTCGCCGAAGCAACCGCACAGCGCAACAAGTCTGACGCTTGGGCCAAAGCCGCTTCTGAATTGACACTGTCCGGGATGGCAAATATGGCCGTGCTTATGGGGCGAGCAGGCTTATGGTCGTGCAGGTAATAATCGAGCGCACGCCTGACGGCCGCACGGTCCAGCAACTGTGAATCGCACTGTTCAGCATCTTGCAGGGTCAATGAGGGGGGATCGGGGACAACTTTTTTCATACCGTTAACTCCTGGCTTCTAAGAGGAGCTGTCACTTATCGCGACCAAACGAATGGGTGGCAGCCGTACGCAGGTTAGTCGACCGGAGAAACCAGGAACCCGGCGCGCCCGAAGGCGCCCTGCGCACGGCCACCAAAAACCGGAGGCAAAAAAACGCCTCTCTGAGGTGGCGCTGTGCGCCTGATTTCACTACGGGCGACTAAACCCGACCGCTGATTTTGCAGCGATGGGCCGAGACTATTCCCCGATTTGAGCAGGCGCAAGCGAACGGGATTCTCTCGGATGATTCGCGAGATGGAAAGCGAAACGTCGTACGAAACTCCTGAATATCTCTCGGTAAGCTCACCTCCAATGTTCAACGGCCCTACAAAGGATGAATGTCCAGGAATGAAGCCCACTCGACAAACTGGCATTCGCCAACATCTGAATAAATCCCTACACAGATTCACCAGCACCGTCAGGAAGCGGCTGACCGCATCCCAACGTGGAAATGAGCCGCACAAGGACTCGTAGCCTCACTGGGAGCATTTCGCATGCATGATGGCCCCACCTCTTGATGTCTGCAAAACAGTGATGAGAGATGACCTTGTATTTATATCAAAACAGATATAATGTTTATCTCGCAGGCGTGGATTCGCACACGCGAATCCGTAGGTGAGACGAGCAACATGCCTGTTCGATTTTTGACCAGAGAGGAAGCGACCGATGACTACTTTCAGATGCATAAAATGTTTGATAAGACGGAGGTGCAGCGATGCCCAACCGAGAAATGAAGGAAATCATGTGGGTTGGAAGTAGCTTGCAAGACCTGCGGGACTTCCCTGAAGTGCCTAGGAAGCGAGCAGGTTTTCAGCTAGAACTACTACAGGAAGGGGAAGAGCCTGACGACTTCAAGCCAATGAAATCCGTTGGCAAGGGTGTTCAGGAAATCCGGATTGCATGTGATGATGGGGCTTTTCGCGTGTTTTATGTGGTCAATCGGCCGGAAGCAATCTATGTGTTGCATGCCTTCCGCAAGACAACTCAAAAGACGGAAAAGCGTGATTTGGATCTGGGTAGAACCCGATACAAATCGCTGGGTTGAGCGTAGGGTGGCGTGGCGATCCCCTTTACCAACGGTGAAGGGGTAAAGCCCTAGCTATGACCCGACTCAAAAAAAGTACACCTGTCACTTTTTTAAAAGAACTTGTAGCAAAACAGTTGTCCAAAAATTAGTAAGCAAGTGATTGATCAGAGGAAAAGTGTATGTCAAACGAACGCCCTACCAGTGTCTGGGATGCGTTGGTTGATACGCCAGAAGAAGCCGAGAACCTGCGTGTCCGTTCTCAGTTGATGCGAGCCATCAGGCGGGTAGTGAAAACCTGGCATGTATCGCAAAAAGAAGCGGCCCAGCGGCTGCATATCACTCAGCCAAGGCTGAATGATTTGCTCAAGGGGAAAATTGAAAAATTTTCTCTGGATGCTTTGGTGAATATGTTGGCCAGTGCAGATCTGGAACTCGAAGTTCGCATCAGTAACAAGGCAGCCTGATTTTCAGGTGGTGGTTCAAGCAAGCAAAAAGGCTGGCCATGATGTGGCTGGCCTTTTTTCGCTTTAATGGCACCCAAGGACGAAAATAAGCTATCGCAGGTAGTTTGCAGAGACACCGGTGCGTTTGTCTGAAGCTACAAGAAACCTCTGTTCTCATCAGCCACTTGGGTGTGCAGCTTTAGAACCCGTATACGCTGTATACACTCAAGAGTGAGGATTCCATCATGGCACCGCCCGTGTTGTCATTCTGTGTTGAAGAGGCGCTCGTGGAGCAGCTCGACCAGTTGTCCCAAGCCACCGACCGCGACCGTTAGTACCACCTCAAACGTGCGTTGGCCCGCTACGTCGAGGCTGAGTCCTGGCATATATAGGTAGAGAGCAGATTTTTGCGAGCGACTGCTATCCGACCCAAAGCAGCCCTTGATATCCATTTATTGTCGCCATAGGGTGTTGGCATTCATGGAGGATTCTGAGCCCCGGTTTTGCTGACTGGGAATATGCTTTTATAGCTGGAACTGCGTCCCCATTTTACGGGATCGACGTCAGGTTTTTCGCTTTTGCTCCGGGACAGATCCACTCGCAGGGCGGGCTGCCTGTAACGATCGATAGTAACTTGCAACAATGCCTGGACTGGAAACCGGATGTTGTGGTCGTTATCGGGGGAATGGTCTGGGAACGTGCAGAAGCACCGGATATTCGAGACTTTCTTCATGCCAGTCGTTCAAGTGGAGCGACGATTGCAGGTATCTGTGGGGGAACTCTGGCACTTGCGAGGGCCGGGCTTCTCGACAAGATTCCACATACCTCAAACAGTGCTAATTTCTTACAAGAGAATGCTGCAGGTTATGAAGGTCACGGGTTTTATCGAAACAGTCCGATAGCGGTGGTTGCAGACCGCATCATAACCGCTCCAGGCCCTGCCCCCGTTAGCTTCACCTGCGCAGTGTTCGAAGGTGCCGGGCTATCTTCAGAGAGTATTTCCCAGTTCAGATCAATGTTGGCAGCGGAACATAAGTGACCGTTTGGCGCTGCAAAACAGCGCTCAGGTTATGTTGTTCGAGTGGCTGCATCTGTCCGATTGCTGCCTGTCGCAAAGTCCCGCAATCGACCCAAAGCTGCCGGGCCGTCTGTTATCGGGCGAAGATCTGGCTCTCTTGGTAGACTTGCAACCCATCGCAAAACAGGCGTACTTGTGCCGTGTAACTGATGCTGCCGTCAGTACGCTTGCGTGCTCGGATAGTGGCCATGATCGCCTGGTACAATTGTTGTTTTGATTGGTAAATTGTACCAGTCGACTTCAAAATACGCCCTTTTACCCCCTAAAATCGCAGCAAAAACGTAGAGCACAATGGTACAGAATATTGCTTCAAAGCCAGTAAACACAGGGGCTGCGCTGTCTCGGCGGTTTTCTGTTGCGCCCATGATGGATTGGACGGTTTAATTAGTATTTCCGTGGCCTACAAGGTATATCGTGTGTAATTTGTGTGCAGTCACACACACCCCGCCAGTACACCTCTACACCACCTCCCGCTCGACTGGACTGAAGCTGATTGGACAGACCAGCAGCGATATAGCTCCAATTCCTGGCACTACCGACTGACACTACCCATAGATCTCCCTACCTCCCCTCCCATTTGGCACATGGCCATCATCGATATTTAGGATAAGCTGAGCTCATCAAAATCGCCTGGGAGTGAGCACGTGGCAGACAAGAATCAGGAAGAAAAGCAACCGTTGATGGATGTGGCGACCCTAGATGATTTCGTTCACATCAACCCCACATCAATACTCGCCATGAGCAATTCACTTCACTTCCACACGCTTGAGCAAACGTTTCAGGAGGCTGCCAAAGCGGCTGAAAAAACCGGGGATGATGCAGCGGTAAGGGCGTACAGGGTTTTGGCTGTCATCTGCAGCTATCACTTCAATCCCAACCGAGATGATGCCTTCACGCCTCAATTCATCATGGATGGTAGGAGGTCGCTAATCCCGGGTGATTACATAGGTGAGCAACAGAAAGTTCTTACTGAAATCGCCGAACAGATTGACCACCCGTTGCTTCGAGCACGAATTGCTGACAGTTGTTGGTACAGCTGTAGAAAGCTTCATAAGATGGCGGTGCTTGCCTCAAGCTCATACCTGGACGCCGTCGAATCCTTCTTCAAGAAAGACTTACTCTACCAGTACGAGTCTGACTTTGCAGTGCCATCTAAAGTGGTTGATATTATCGAGCGAGCATTCGTCATTTATGCATCCACGGGCAAAAGGAAAAACATACCGGAAAGTGCTAAGGAAAAATTTTCCCTCGCTTATAACACAGCTAGGGAAACTCCGAACAAGTCTCCAAGTATGCTGAAATACAGCCTCACCACCTGCCCCGAGTGCGTCATGAGCCA
>NZ_WIVQ01000089.1:0-18741 GCF_009600545.1 Pseudomonas sp. FSL R10-1339
GGGGGGCGGTTCGCCCGAGAAGCCGGTCGGCACCGTGTGGCTGGCGTGGGGCGCCGGCGACGAGGTATCCAGCGAGCGCAGGCACTTTGCAGGCAATCGCGATGAGGTGCGCCAGCAAACCGTGATTGCCGCTCTGGAAGGTTTAATACGCCGAACGGTACGAGAAATAAAAAATCAGGGGTAGGCGATCCTCTAACCCTGTGGAATAATACTGGCTACTTATACAGTTATCGGCCGTCGGGCCTTATTGATTACGAGAGGACTTTAATGGACGACAACAAGAAGAAAGCCTTGGCTGCGGCCCTGGGTCAGATCGAACGTCAATTCGGCAAGGGTGCCGTGATGCTGATGGGCGACCAGGAGCGTCAGGCAGTCCCGGCGATCTCCACCGGCTCGCTGGGTCTGGACATCGCACTGGGCATTGGCGGTCTGCCAAAAGGCCGTATTGTTGAAATCTACGGCCCTGAGTCGTCGGGTAAAACCACACTGACCCTGTCCGTGATTGCCCAGGCGCAAAAGGCCGGTGCTACCTGCGCTTTCGTCGATGCCGAGCACGCCCTTGACCCTGAATACGCTGCCAAACTGGGCGTAAACGTTGATGACCTGCTGGTTTCACAGCCTGACACCGGCGAACAGGCACTGGAAATCACCGATATGCTGGTGCGTTCCAATGCGGTTGACGTGATCATCATCGACTCCGTTGCTGCACTGACGCCAAAAGCTGAAATCGAAGGCGACATGGGCGATACCCACGTTGGCCTGCAAGCCCGTCTGATGTCGCAAGCGCTGCGTAAAATCACCGGTAACATCAAGAACGCCAACTGCCTGGTTATCTTCATTAACCAGATCCGCATGAAAATCGGCGTGATGTTCGGCAGCCCGGAAACCACCACCGGTGGTAACGCACTGAAGTTCTACGCTTCGGTACGTCTGGATATCCGCCGTACCGGCGCCGTAAAAGAAGGCGATGTGGTGGTGGGTAGCGAAACCCGCGTGAAAGTGGTCAAGAACAAGGTGGCACCACCGTTCCGTCAGGCTGAATTCCAGATCCTGTACGGCAAGGGTATCTACCTGAACGGTGAAATGATTGACCTGGGCGTACTGCATGGCTTTGTTGAAAAAGCTGGCGCCTGGTACAGCTACAACGGCAGCAAAATCGGTCAGGGCAAGGCCAACTCCGCCAAGTTCCTGGACGATAACCCGGACATCAAGGATGCGCTGGAGAAGCAGCTGCGTGAGAAGTTGCTCGGGCCAAAAACCGATGCCGAACTGGCAGAGCTGAAAGTCATGCCAAAAATGAGCAAGGCTGCCAAAGAAGCTGCAGCGCTGGCTGAAGCCGAAGAAATGGAAAACGCCACCGACGGCGATAACTGATCACTGCCATGATTGCCGTCCTGGATACCCCCGTCGCGGTGCGACGGACTGCAATGGACCTGCTCGCGCGACGCGAGCACGGTCGAGTCGAGCTGACGCGCAAGTTGCGTCAGCGCGGCGCTTGCCCCGACATGATCGACGCTGCCCTTGACCGTTTGACGGAAGAGGGGCTGTTGTCCGAGTCTCGTTACCTTGAAAGCTATATTAACTACCGTGCCGGTTCCGGTTATGGCCCTTTGCGAATTCGTGAAGAGCTTGGCCAGCGTGGGCTGGTGCGTGGAAATATAGAGGAGGCGTTGCGAGAATGCGGTTTCGACTGGCAAGAGCGACTGGAAGAGACCTGGCGCCGCAAGTTTTCCGGTCAGTTGCCTGCTGATGCAAAAGAGCGTGCCCGCCAGGGGCGCTTTTTGAGCTACCGCGGTTACCCGCTTGAAATGATCGGCCGCCTGTTAAGCGGCCGGGAGTTTGATGACTGACGCTGTTTGCGCTCGTACCCTGTAAGGTTCGGATTCAGTGGGCGCCACAAAACCTGTGGGAGCAGGCTTGCCTGCGAAGGCAGCAATGCGGTTTGCCTGCCAGATCGTGCTGCCTGCATCGCGAGCAAGCCCGCTCCCACAATACCAGCCCACTTACCAATTCCGGCTTAATCAGCCAGCGACTCGTGCATCTGCGCCGTAGGCGCATTATCAGTTGCAGCCCAGTTTTGCGGCAGGTTGATAAAGTCGACCAGTTCGCGCAGCCGTCCCTGATTGCGCCCGCTAAACGCAAAGCCCAGGCAGGTCAGGTGGTTGAGTTTTGGGTCGTCATGTTCAAAGTGGCAGTATTGCTCTTGATGGAAGCCATCACTCAGGCAGATATCGGCAAACGCCTGCTGTATCTCCTTGAGTGCCTGCACACTGACCGGCCGCTTCATGCGGATCACAAAAGTTTTGTTCAACCAGCGGCTTGAATGGAAGTTGCTGTAGAACTGGTTGATTTCAGCAAGGGCCTCTTCGGCGCTATGCACCAGGCGCATCAACTTCAAATCGTTGGGCAGGATGTACTGGTTGGCTTCCAGCTGGTTGTGAATAAAGTCCAGCGCCCCCTGCCAGAACTTGCCCCCCGGCACATCCAGTAAAACTACCGGCACCAACGGGGTTTTGCCCGTTTGCATCAGGGTCACTACTTCCAGCACTTCATCCAGCGTGCCAAAACCGCCCGGGCACATCACCAGAGCATCTGCTTCCTTGGTGAAAAACAGTTTGCGGGTAAAGAAAAAGTGAAACGCCAGAACATTGGGCGTGCCATTGATGGTGGGGTTGGCCCGTTGCTCGAACGGCAGGGTGATATTGAACCCCAAACTGTGAGCCAGGCCTGCACCTTCATGGGCGGCAGCCATGATGCCAGCGCCGCCGCCGGTAATGACCATCATGTCGGACTTGGCCAGCACGCTGCCCATTTCCCGTGCCAGGGCATAGAGCGGGTGTTCTACCGGGGTTCTGGCCGAGCCGAAGACCGTGACTTTGCGACGGCCCTTGAACTGCTCCAGGGTGCGAAAGGTTTTTTCCAGTTCGCGAATGGCTTGCAGGGTGATCTTGGCATTCCAGCGATCAAGGTCGTCATGGGCCATGCGTAATACGGTCAGCAGCATCTCGCGGTAAAGCGCCCGGTTAGGGCTGTCGGGTGCAACCCGCTGCAGTTGCTCGTCCACTTCTTGTGCAAGCTCAAGACCCTGCTCCTGGAAAAACAGCGTCAGGGAGTCATTGGATTGATCAGGCATGTATTTCTCCTTCTACGCAACATCCTTGAAAACGCCGCAACCTGAGCAGGCGCTGAGACACTGAGTGTCACAATGATGCTTCGATGATGGTCCTGAGATGTCTTGACTGGCAATAGCTAATTGCCTGACATACATGAAGTTTAGCGGAAGGAGGCAGGGCTGCAGAGCGGGGTCATACGCCGTACGGGGTACGGCGTGGCGGGGGATTTACTTTTTGCGCTGACAGTTTTCAGCGCGGAAATCCTGGATCAGGACCGGGCTGTTGGTTTTGTACTCCCTGAAGCTGTAGCGCAGCGTGGCGCCTTGAGCCATCAGGGTACGGAAACCTGCATTGCTGCACACGCTGCGACCCAGTTGCGGCACGGTCTCTTCTGGGTTGGAGCGCATCTGGGCGGCCAGTGTCGGGCTGGCTTCCAGGTTGTTGATCAGCACAGTGCCGTCTACCGTAAAGCCTTTATCCAGCAGGTCTGCATTGATTGCTCGCGGTTTGCCTTCATTACTTTTCTCTGCAACCTTGAGCAAGGTTTTGTTCAGCTCAAAATCCTTGAGAGAGGCTGCGTGTGCGGCCAGAGGCAGTGCAAGCATTAGAGCGACGGTCGGAATGATATGGCGCAGCATGAATCTCTCCTGATTTCAGTGACGCAGACTTGGACAGGCCATATATCTGTGCGTTCAGTGGCGCGGGAGTATAGGTCAGCATAGCCATGCAGGAAATGCCAAAGGTCATGGAATCGCGCCTCTGGTAAACTTGGCTCCTTTCTATTGTGAATCCGTTTATGCGCCAATTCTGGCGAATGGACGCTTGGCGCCTTTAAAGTAAAAATCATGACCCTGACGACCTTTTCCCCGAATGCTGTAGCCCGTTTACGAGACGAGCGTGAAGAGGAGAGCACCAAGCCCTACCTGGCCCGCGGCTCGCGGGCTCCGCGTTGCCATACCTGCCGTGTGATCGAAAGCCACTGCCTGTGCAGCTGGCGACCCCGGGTCGAGACACGTTCGGGGGTGTGTCTGGTCATGACTAAAAAGGAAGTGTTCAAGCCCAGCAATACCGGCTGGTTGATCGCAGATGTGGTCAAAGACAATTTTGCCTTTATCTGGTCACGCACTGAAACCGACGAAGCCTTGCTGGCGTTGCTGGCCGATCCACAATGGCAGCCGTATCTGGTGTTTCCCGGCGAGTACGTCGCGCCTGAGCGGGTAACGCACACGGTGGATCTGGACAGCAGCAAGCGTCCGTTGTTTATTCTGCTGGATGCCACCTGGACCGAAGCACGCAAGATTTTCCGCAAAAGCCCGTACTTCGACACCTTGCCGATTTTGAGCCTGCTGCCTGAGCGGCTTTCGCGTTACCGCTTGCGCCGCTCTACCCGCAGCGAGCATCTGTGTACCGCGGAAGTTGCCAGCCTGTGTCTTGAACTTGCCGGTGACTCCCAGGCCTCAAGTGCGCTGGATGCCTACTTCGATGTCTTCAGTCAGCATTATCTGGATGCCAAGAACCAGTTGCCGATCAATGAGTCCAGCGCAGCGCACCAGGAACTGGGCGTTTTTGTAAAAGACCTTCCCCAGAATCGGGCTCAATAGACTAAAGAAGTAGCGCTACAATTTTCCAACAGATGTAAGCGCGCAGCATGGCGGGTTTTTCGATGATGGCGCTCTAAGGGGTTCTACGTGGACCCGGGTGTCAGGTTTTCAGCTTGACCACCCTTGTTTCGCTGGGCATGCTTGGCGCCGATTCGGCTATCGCAGCTGTCAAAACACTTATATTTGCCGACGTTTCGCGTAAATCGCGCCCTTTGACGCACAGTCTTTGAGCTTTTGCTCGAGTTGCCTTAGCGAGTGCTGGAATTGATCAGTGCTCGCCTGAAAAACGGGATCATTTAAACAATGGCCACATACGAAATCCTGATTGCCGACGACCATCCACTGTTTCGCAGTGCCCTGCACCAGGCCGTGAGCCTGGGTCTGGGCTCTGATGTTCGCCTGGTAGAGGTCGCCAGTATTGCCGAGCTTGAAGCACAGCTGGCGGTAAAGGCAGATTGGGATCTGGTACTGCTCGATTTGAACATGCCGGGTGCTTACGGTTTCTCCGGCCTGGTGTTGTTGCGTGGCCAATACCCACAAATTCCGGTGGTGATGGTGTCGGCCCAGGAAGAAGCCTCGATCATGGTGCGTTCCCGCGAGTTCGGAGCCAGCGGATTTATTCCGAAATCCAGTTCGCTGGAAGACATCCAGAAGGCCGTACGTGCCGTACTGGATGGTGATGTGTCATGGCCGCCCCAGGCGTTTGAGGATGTTCAGGTCTCGGCCGAGGCCAAAGCGGCCAGCGAAGGGCTGGCCAGCCTGACGCCCCAGCAGTTCCGCGTGCTGACCATGGTCTGCGAAGGTTTGCTGAACAAGCAGATCGCTTATGAGCTAAGCGTTTCCGAGGCAACCATCAAGGCCCATGTTACGGCGATTTTCCGCAAGCTGGGGGTTCGCACTCGCACCCAGGCCGCGCTACTCTTGCAGCAACTTGAATCAATTTCGAGTCATTAATCTGCGAATCTTCACGCTTTTTTGACGAAGCGTGAACTAGCGTTCCCCTCTCATTTTTTGTGCAGTTGCCTATCTATGTCGCCTTTCAAGGGTAAAACCGGTTTTAAACGGATTTTGAATGCTGGCGGTTACTCGCTGGACGGTTTGCGCGCAGCCTTTACGGGCGAGGCGGCTTTTCGGCAGTTGGTGCTGCTCAACGTGATCCTGATCCCGCTGAGCTTCTTGCTAAATGTGAGCCGCGTAGAGCGCGCATTGCTGATCGCTGTGTGCCTGCTGGCATTGATTGTCGAGTTGTTGAACTCGGCCATTGAAGCGGTGGTTGACCGAATCTCCCTCGACCTGCACCCCTTGTCGAAAAACGCCAAGGACATGGGCAGCGCTGCCCAGTTTGTGGTGCTGACCATGATTGCCGTGGTGTGGGCAGTGATTCTGCTTTAAGCAATGGTTGGCAATACGATCTCGTCGCTGCGCTGAACCCCGGCGGTGAAGGCGCGGCACAGCTCCAGAAATTCGCGCATGGCGGATGTCTGATACTTCTTTTTGTGCCAGATAAAGAAGAACTGCCGGGCCAGATCCAGTTCAGGCGTTTCCACTGCCACCAGGCTGCCGCGCCTGAAAGCGTCACGCAACGCCAGGCGTGAAATGCAGCCAATGCCCAGCCCCGACTCAACGGCGCGCTTGATCGCTTCGGTGTGTTCCAGTTCCAGGCGAATATTGAGCGACGTTTGATGATGGCGCATGGCCTGGTCGAACGTCAGGCGAGTTCCCGAGCCTTGTTCGCGCAAAATCCAGGCTTCACGGGTCAGCTCGTCAAGTGTGGCGCGGCCACGAGCCGCCAGTGGATGCTGCGGGGCGCAAAACACCACCAGTTCATCCTCGACCCAGCTCTGCACTTCAATATCCGGGTGGGCGCAATCGCCTTCGATCAGACCCAGATCAATTTCGTAGTGGGCGACTTGTTGCACGATATGAGCCGTGTTCTGAACCACCAGCTTGACCTGACTTTCCGGGTGCGCCTGCATAAAGCTGCCGATCAGCAGGGTGGCCAGGTAGTTGCCGATGGTTAGTGTCGCGCCGACGGTCAATGAGCCAAAACCGGACTTGCCATTAAGCAGGTCTTCGATCTCCTTGGCCTGATCCAGTAATGCGACAGCCTGTGGCAGCAATTGCCGGCCCAGTGCGTTGAGACTCAAGCGCTTGCCGGCACGATCGAACAGCTGGCAGCTGGTCTGGCGCTCCAGTTCGGTGATCGAGGTACTGGCAGCAGATTGTGAAAGGGCCAACAAGCCGGCAGCGCGAGACACGCTCTCTTGTTGGGCGACGGCGACGAAAACCTGGAGTTGTCTGAGAGTAAATCGCATATCGATATAACCGATAACCCTTATCTTGATAATTCAGTTAACAGATATTGTCGCCGCCATTAGAATGCTGTGCAATCGCGCCCATAGTCAGCGCAGGCGAATTTAGGAGCCCCGTACATGAGCAACATGAACCACGAACGTGTCCTCAGTGTTCATCACTGGAACGACACCCTGTTCAGCTTCAAGTGTACCCGTGACCCGGGCTTGCGCTTCGAGAACGGTCAGTTCGTGATGATCGGCCTGCAACAGCCCAATGGCCGTCCGCTTATGCGTGCCTACTCGATTGCCAGCCCGAACTGGGAAGAGCATCTGGAGTTCTTCAGCATCAAGGTGCCTGATGGCCCGCTGACCTCCCAGTTGCAGCACTTGAAGGAAGGCGACGAGATCATCATCAGCAAAAAACCTACGGGGACGCTGGTGCTGGACGACTTGAAGCCGGGCAAGCATCTGTATCTGCTCAGCACCGGCACCGGTTTGGCGCCCTTTATGAGCGTTATCCAGGATCCGGAAACCTACGAGCGTTTCGAAAAAGTGATCCTGTGCCACGGTGTGCGTTACGTCAATGAAGTCGCTTACCGCGAATTCATTACCGAGCACCTGCCGCAGAACGAATTCTTCGGCGAAGCGCTGCGTGAAAAGCTGATCTACTACCCGACCGTGACCCGCGAGCCATTCGAGAATGAAGGCCGCCTGACCGACCTGATGCGCAGCGGCAAGCTGTTCAGCGATATCGGTCTGCCGCCGATCAACCCGCAGGACGACCGTGCCATGTTGTGCGGCAGCCCGAGCATGCTCGACGAGACCAGCGAAGTGCTTAACAGCTTCGGCCTGAAAGTTTCGCCACGCATGCGTGAGCCGGGTGATTACCTGATCGAGCGTGCTTTCGTCGAGAAGTAACAAACGCAGATCGATACAAATGTGGGAGCGGGCTTGCCCGCGATTGTGGAGTGCCAGCCACCGCATGGGTGACTGACAGGCCGTAATCGCGAGCAAGCCCGCTCCCACATTGCGTTTCAGGTCACGGCTTGGGAATCACCTCAAGCACACGGATCAAACCAGGCTCGGGGTAATGCCAGCGTACATCCAGATCCCAGAACTGCGCGCCGTATTCTCGTTCGGCTGTGGGCGTCTGGTAAGCAGGGCGTGGATCTTGCGCCAGGCATTGCTCGATCAGCTCCACCAGCGGCTCCTGAAGGCGCAGGGCTTCCCTGTGGGCCTGTTGCAGGGCGCTGTCGGCCCATTGCACGGGGATCAATACCGGTGCGGCGCTGGCCATGCCATTGCTGGCATCGCTGATGATATCGGCGTAGGGCACATAGGGTTTGATATCCAGAATCGGCGTGCCGTCGAGCAGGTCGATGCCGGAAATCCACAGGCGATTGGCTTCTACCTTGTCCAGCTTGACCACTGACTGGCCGATGCCGTTCGGGCGATGGGTGGCGCGGGTGGCAAACACGCCCATCGACTTGTTGCCGCCCAGGCGTGGCGGGCGCACCTTGAGGCGAGGCTTGTCTTCAAGTGCCTGATGAAACACAAACAGCAACCAGACATGGCTGACCTGCTCCAGGCCCTGCACCGCATCGCCCTGGTCAAAGGGTGCGACCAGTTCCAGCACGCCACGGGCGGCCGGTGCCAGTTGTGGCTGGCGCGGGATGGCGAACTTCTCCTTGAAGCAGGAGCGCACAAAGCCGATGGGGGAGACGGTGTAGGGCATGGGAGATATCGGGCTGGTGGGTCAGAACAGGCTCTTGTGGGAGCGGGCTTGCTTGCGATTCAGACGGCTCGGTCAATCTGAATCACTGCGGTGCTGCTATCGCGAGCAAGCCCGCTCCCACAGGAGGTGTGTTTTCAGTCGCGAACGCGCAGGGTCAGGCCCTTGAGGAAGTTGCGTAGCAACTGGTCGCCACAGGTGCGGTAGTTGGTGTGGCCGAACTTGCGGAACAGGGCGCTCAGCTCGGGCTTGGACACCGGGAAGCCCGCAGCCTTGAGGATGGCGTGCATGTCATCTTCCTTCAGCTCGAAGGCCACACGCAGTTTTTTCAGAATGATGTTGTTGGTCACCGGCAGCTCGACCGGCATTGGCGCACGGCTTTCGTCCTTGCCGCGCTTGAAGATCACCAGGCCATCCAGGAAGTGCGCCATCACGTCGTCAGGGCAACGTACAAAACCTTCTTCTTCGTCTTTTTTCAGGTAGGTCAGTACATCTTCCTTGGTAACTTCCAGGCCACCAAGCTTGATGATTTCGACAACCTTGTTGTCGCTGATGTCGAGCATGTAGCGCACGCTGCGCAGTACGTCGTTATGAATCATTTGGGTAATCCTGATATTCAGCAGTGAGCACCGCAGGCATTGCTGCGGTGTCGAAATGTTCGGGGTAGGGCTGTAAGTCGTTAGAACTTTTCTTTGGCGCTCATATAGCGCCATTGGCCTACGGGCAATTTGCCCATCGAAACGCCGCCGATACGAATCCGGCGCATGGAAATCACGGTCAGGCCTACCGCCTGGCAGAACAGGGCAATCACACCTGGTTGCGGATTTTTCATCGCAAAACGCAGGCGGTTTTCACTCTGCCAGCTGGCCTTGACCGCAGGCAGCTCGCGACCCTTGTAGGTCATGCCGTGGTTGAGACGGTTCAGACCGTGGGGGGCCATTTCGCCAGAGACCTCGACCACGTATTCCTGCTCGATCTTGCTGGCATCGGCCGTCAGCTTGCGCACGATCTTCCAGTCCTGGGTAAACACCAGCAGGCCGCTGGCGTTGGCTTGCAGCTCATTGCCAACGCTCAGGCGCAGGAAGTGGCCCTTGAGCGGGCGCTTGCCGAAGCGGTGTTCTTCGCTCAGGGTGTCCGGGCCGATCAACGCCATGGCGCTGTCGGTATCCAGGCCCGCCGGGGCGTTGAGCAAAATGGTCACAGGCTCGGGCGCGGTGGCCTTGGCTTCAGGGTCCAGCTCGACTTTCTGGTTGTCGACCTTGAACTGTGGCTCGTCGATGACTTCGCCATCTACCGTGACCCAGCCACCTTCAATGAACAGTTCGGCCTCACGGCGGGAGCAGCCGACGAGTTCGATGAGGCGTTTGGAGAGACGTATCGGTTCAGACATGACAGGGGCCGTAAAGGAATTGGGCGGCTATTGTACCCGCCTGGCGCCGGTTAAGCCCGGCAACATTTGCCTTATGCACGTGCTGGGCGTTTATACCGCAGGTGCAGCAGGGGATAGGGCTGGCCCATGCCGTCTTTTTCGCAGCGGCCGATCACCTCAAACCCCTGTTTGAGGTAAAAGCCGATGGCTTGCGAGTTTTGCTCATTGACGTCGAGGCGTTCAGCATTCAGTTCATTGATGGCGAACATTAACAGGCATTTGCCGATGCCTTGCCCCCGGTAATCCGGGTGAACAAACAGCATTTCAACCTTGCCGGCCGCGACTCCGGCAAAGCCGGTAATGCGTTTGCTGACCGGGTCCTTGCAGCAGATCAGCATGACGGCGTCCAGATATTGGTCTTTGACCAGGCCGCGCAGAAGTTGAATATAGCTGTCAGGTAAAAAATCATGGGTGGCACGAACAGATGCTTCCCATACGTCGGTTAGTTCGGCGAAGTCCGTAAGACGTGGGGTATGAATGACCCATTGTTGTTGCATCGAGCGTGTCTCCTGACACAGGTGTGGAAGGCAATGGGTTTACGATAGCCGTAAAAAAAGCCCTGGCGCGAGAGCGGCAGGGCTTTTTGCGAGGCAGTCGCGAATTAGATCACTTCAGCCCACAGGTCATATTCGTCGGCGTCGGTGACGCGGCACATGATCTTGTCACCCGGCTTGATATCTTTTTCGGTCGCAATAAATACGTTGCCGTCGATTTCCGGGGCATCGAAGAAGCAGCGGCCTACAGCGCCTTGCTCGTCGACTTCATCGATCAGGACTTCGATTTCCTTGCCGATCTTCATCTGCAGGCGTGCTGCGCTGATGGCCTGTTGATGGGCCATAAAGCGATCCCAGCGATCCTGTTTGACGTCGTCTGGCACGATGGCCGCGTCCAGCAGGTTGGCAGGTGCTCCTTCTACCGGCGAGTACTGGAAGCAACCCACGCGATCCAGTTGAGCTTCGGTCAGCCAGTCGAGCAGGTACTGGAAGTCTTCTTCGGTTTCACCCGGGAAGCCGACGATAAAGGTCGAACGGATGATCAGTTCCGGGCAGATTTCACGCCAGTTCTTGATCCGGGCCAGGGTCTTGTCTTCAAACGCCGGGCGTTTCATGGCCTTGAGCACTTTCGGGCTGGCGTGCTGGAACGGGATGTCCAGATACGGCAGGATTTTGCCGGCGGCCATCAGCGGGATCAGTTCGTCAACGTGCGGGTACGGGTAAACGTAGTGCAGACGCACCCATACGCCCAGAGAGCTCAAGGCTTCGCACAGCTCGGTCATGCGCGTCTTGACCGGAGCACCGTTCCAGAAGCCGGTGCGGTATTTGACGTCAACGCCGTAGGCGCTGGTGTCCTGGGAAATCACCAGCAGCTCTTTGACGCCGGCCTTGACCAGGCGCTGGGCTTCGTCGAGCACGTCACCCACCGGGCGGCTGACCAGCTTGCCGCGCATCGACGGGATGATGCAGAAGCTGCAGCTGTGGTTGCAGCCTTCGGAAATCTTCAAGTAGGCGTAGTGACGTGGCGTCAGCTTGATGCCCTGTGGCGGCACCAGGTCGATCAGCGGGTTGTGATCCTGGCGCGGCGGCACCACCTGGTGCACGGCGTTGACTACCTGCTCGTACTGCTGCGGGCCGGTCACGGCCAGTACGCTTGGGTGCACGTCGCGGATATTGCCTTCTTCGACACCCATGCAGCCGGTCACGATGACCTTGCCGTTTTCCTTGATGGCTTCGCCGATCACTTCCAGGGATTCGGCCTTGGCGCTGTCGATAAAGCCGCAGGTGTTGACCACCACGACGTCGGCGTCCTGATAGGTTGAGACGACGTCATAGCCTTCCATGCGCAGTTGCGTAAGGATGCGCTCGGAGTCGACCAGTGCTTTCGGGCAACCCAGGGAAACAAAGCCAACCTTTGGGTTGGCTGGCTTGGTGGTAACGGTGGACATGGCGAACCTCGGTATGTAGTGACGTTACATGCCCGTAAAGGCTGCACGACGAACGGGCGCTTATTGCGCCTCTGATCAAAAAAAGTGCGCAATTTTAGCTATGGTCAACGCACTTGACCAGCGTTATACGGGGATTTGCGACGAGTGCTGCGCTATGCTGCGCGCCGTTGCGAAAGCAGGGTTTTTAACTAACGTGATTTTGTAGGCAGGAGCCGTAGCTAACACTCGGGAAATCAGCGCATGCTGCTGATCAAATGTAGCGCAAGCCATTAAGAAACGCGGTCAATGGTCGTAGGAGTGGTTGATGGGGCAGGCAAGCAGTCAGGCGGCAGAAGACGGTCACTCGAAGGCCAAGCCTATCGGGATGCTGGTTGCAGCGGTCGGAGTGGTGTACGGCGATATTGGTACCAGCCCGTTGTACACCCTGAAAGAGGTGTTTTCCGGCGGCTATGGTGTGCAGGTCAACCATGACGGTGTCTTCGGTATTTTGGCGCTGATCCTTTGGTCGCTGATCTGGGTGGTCTCGATCAAGTACGTGCTGTTTATCCTGCGCGCCGACAACGAAGGGGAGGGTGGCATCATGGCCCTGACCGCACTGGCCAGGCGTGCGGCGTCGCCTTATCCGAAGTTGCGTTCGGTGCTGGTGATCCTGGGGTTGATCGGTGCGGCACTGTTTTACGGCGATAGCATGATTACCCCGGCGATCTCGGTGCTATCCGCCGTAGAAGGGCTTGAGCTGGCATTCGACGGCCTGGAGCATTGGGTCGTGCCGCTGGCCTTGATTGTGCTGGTGCTGCTGTTTTTGATTCAGCGCCATGGCACGGCCAGTATCGGCAAGCTGTTCGGGCCAGTCATGGTGGTGTGGTTTGTGGTGCTGGGCGGCCTGGGGATCCACGGTATCGTTCAGCACCCTGAAGTGCTCAATGCGCTGAACCCGCTATGGGGCGTGCGGTTCTTTGTTTCTCACCCGGGCATGGGCGTTGCCATTCTGGGTGCCGTGGTGCTGGCGCTGACCGGCGCCGAGGCACTGTATGCCGATATGGGCCACTTTGGTCGCAAGCCGATTGCCCGGGCCTGGTTCATCCTGGTGTTGCCCGCGCTGGTGCTCAACTACTTTGGCCAGGGCGCCTTGCTGCTGGAAAATCCTGAGGCGGCGCGCAACCCGTTCTATCTGCTGGCGCCGGCCTGGGCGTTGATACCTTTGGTCGGGCTGGCCACGCTGGCGACGGTGATTGCCTCCCAGGCCGTGATTTCCGGAGCCTTCTCCCTGACCCATCAGGCAATTCAGCTGGGTTATATCCCGCGCATGCATATCCAGCACACCTCAAGCGCCGAACAGGGCCAGATCTACATTGACGCGGTGAACTGGTCGCTGATGGTCGGGGTGATTTTGCTGGTGCTGGGCTTTGAGTCTTCGGGTGCCCTGGCTTCGGCTTATGGGGTGGCGGTCACAGGGACCATGCTGATTACCAGTATTCTGGTGTCGGCAGTGATGTTGCTGTTGTGGAAGTGGCCACCTGTTCTGGCCGTGCCTGTGTTGATCGGCTTTTTGCTGGTGGACGGTCTGTTCTTTATTGCCAACGTGCCGAAAATCTTCCAGGGCGGGGCGTTTCCGGTGCTGGCGGGCATAGTGCTGTTTGTCCTGATGACCACCTGGCGCCGCGGCAAGCAACTACTGGTGGATCGTCTTGACGAAAGCGCGCTGCCACTGCCGCTGTTTATCAGCAGCATCCGGGTACAGCCGCCGCATCGGGTGAAGGGGACGGCGGTGTTTCTGACCGCGCGCCCGGATGCCGTGCCTCATGCGCTGTTGCACAACTTGCTGCACAACCAGGTGCTGCACGAGCAGGTGGTATTGCTCACGGTGGTCAACGAAGACTCGCCGCGAGTGCCCGCTTCGCGACGGTTCGAGGTGGACGCCTATGGTGACGGGTTCTTCCGGGTGATCCTGCACTTTGGCTTTATGGATGAACCGGATGTGCCTGAGGCGCTGAAGCTGTGCCATCTTGATGAGCTGGATTTCAGCCCGATGCGCACCACTTACTTCCTTAGCCGTGAGACAGTGATTACCTCCAAACTGGTGGGTATGGCGCGTTGGCGTGAAGCCTTGTTCGCCTTTATGCTCAAGAATGCCAACAGCAACCTGCGCTTCTTCAAGCTGCCGGTTAACCGGGTGATTGAGCTGGGGACGCAGGTCGAGATGTAAACCCGTCCAGGCGCAATAAAAAAGCCCCGGCTCGCGAGAGTCGGGGCTTTTTTGGTTAAGCCGGGGCCTGTAACTGTGGGAGCGGGCTTGCTCGCGATGCAGGCGGCTCGGTGTATCTGGTAGATCGAGTCGTTGCTATCGCGGGCAAGCCCGCTCCCACAAAGGCTGACTTATTGGGCCGTCGCCTGATGTTTCTTGATCAGGTCCACCAGGCGCTGGGCGAGGGCCGGGTAATTCTCGTCGAAGTGATGGCCGCCGGGCAGCTTGAGGCTTTCGCCGACTGCGGTCTTGGCAGTGCAGCCGCTTTCATCGACTTCTTCTGCGCCATAGATGCACACCACTTTACTGGCTGGCAGCTTGGACATTTCTTCGCCGGTATCCGCTTCTGCGCCAGCCTTGCCCAGCCAGCCATCGACATGGATCTCAAAACTGCCGCTGCGGGCAAAGGCCAGCAGCATGATCGAGTCGACACGCTTTTGCTCCGCTTCAGGCAGGCGGTTGTAGGTGGCCGGCAAAACATCTGCACCAAACGAATAGCCCACCAGCACAAAGCGCTGGGTGCCCCATTTTTGCCGGTAGTGCTGCATCAGCTCGGTGAGGTCGGTGGCGCTTTGCTCGGGGGTCTTGTGCTGCCAGTAGTAGCGCAGCATGTCGATACCCACCACCGGGTAGCCGATCTTGGCCATCTCGCCCGCCACGTCACGGTCCAGATCCCGCCAGCCTCCATCACCGGAGAGGAACAGGGTCACGGTGCTGTTTTGCTGGCCGGCAGGTACTTCGACCACCGGCATGCTCAGCCCGCCGTTTTCATCGCCCACCAGGATTTTGCGCAGCTCGTTGCTCAGGACTTGTGGGTAGTGAATGTCGTAGTCGCTGATGCTGGTCTGCGCATTCGGTTGATCGCGTACAAAAGCCGCGCTCGGGTCATCAGGGTTGTCGTTCCAGGCCACCAGCCAGTTACCGTGGGTGGCAGTTTTCGGAACGGGCAGTGTGCAGCCGGGTTCTTCCAGCTTGAAACCCACCGATACGGCTTGCGCCTTGTCGTTGGTTTGCGCGGCCAGCCAGCGCCAGGCCAGAGTGGCCCCAGGGCCTATGCCGCTGACCAGGGTTGCAGGCCCCTTGAGCTGCTGTAGCGCGGTTTGCAGTGCTTGCTGTTGCAGGGTGCAGTCGTCTTTGGGCAGGATCACTTGCACCAGTTGCGCCTTGCCTGCGCGGCTGAGGGCCATGAGTTGCTTGTCGTTCAGGGCTTCTTCGGCCGGAGTGGCAATCACCACCCGGGCCTGGGCTCTCTGTCCGGGTGTGACCCTGGTCAGGGTCGAGCCATCGCTCTGGCCCAGGTGTTCAATCGTCGGTTCCGGAGCCGGGCGATTCCACCACCAATAGCCGCCTGCTGCCAGGGCGACCAGAACTATCAAGGCAAGCAACAAAAACCGCCAGGAACGATGTTTCATTAACGTTTCACCAATCCAGTCAAGCCGCCTGCAATCAGGGCGGCGGTATCAGCCAGTGCCACCAGCGGATCAAGTCCGGCGGGTACGGCCATATAACGAGGTTCCCAGTCGGGCTGGAATTTGTCTTTAAAGCGACGCAAACCCTGGAAGTTGTACAGGTGCTCGCCGCGCTGGAACAGCATCGAACCCAAACGTTGGGTCAAGGGTGCGCCGCGACGCGGTTGCAGGCCGGACAGAGGTACCATTCCCAGGCTGAAACGGGCGTATCCATGCTTTTTATAATGCTGAATCAGGCCGACCATCATGAATTCCATGGTCAGTTTCGGCGCGTCCGGGTGGGCACGCATCAGGTCGAGGCTCGACAGCTCATGGCTGTGGGTCTCAAGCAGGTTGGCAAAGGCCACCGGCTTGCCTTCAAAGCGAATGATCGCGATGCGAAAGTGCTTGATGTAGTCCTCGCTGAAGCGCCCGAGTGAGAAGCCTTTTTCCCGCACATTCTTGCCGGTGAGCCAGGCGTCGGAAATGACCTTGAGCTCATCCATTGGTGCCTCACCCGGTTCGTGGATTTCCAGTGATAGGCCGTCACGGGTGCCACGGTTCCAGGTGTAGCGCAGGTCCTTCATCTCTTTGCCCTTGGCTTCGAGATCAAAGCGGTGCAAGTCGACCCGGGCTTCTTCACCGAGCTTGATCGCGGTCAGGCCGATGTCCATATAGAACGGCAGGTTCTCGGCGCGTACCTGATAGAACACGGGGCGGGCATGGACGGTGTCGCACAGGTCGCGAAACTGCCAGATCAACTCGGCACGTTGCTGGGGCGGTCCGATCGGGTCGTACAGCGCCACCAGGCTGCGCCCGCGGCGAGCGTACATCAGGAAGGCGTTGTCGTCGGGGTGGAACAGCAAGGCCTTATCGCCGGTCAGTGCGAGGCCGCCGTCGGGCTGGTCGGAGGCAAGGATGATCTTGCCGGCCTTTTCCAGTTCGGTGGCATCGGGCAGGTGGATCACCGGGCGGGCGGTGCGCAGCAACCAGGTCAGGGATACGACCACCAGCAGTACCGCGGCACCCAGCAGCGAGCGCAGGCCCCGTGGTGCGTCCGAGTCAAGGGTGAACTGCCACCACAGTTGATGGCTATAAGGAACGTCCTGATAGGCGAACAACAGCAACCAGATCGAGGCGCCCAGTACGCAGACACTGGCCACCAGATATAGCGGTGAAAAGGGCAGTTCGGTCAGGCGGCTCGGGCGGTAGAAAGAGCGGCGGAACAGGCCCAGCAGGCTGGCGGTGAGAACCAGGATAGTGGCTTCCTCCCAGTCGAAGCCTTTCAGCAGGGACAGCACGGCGCCGACCAGCAACAGGATAGTGGTCAGCATCCAGGCGGCGGACAGGCGGCGGCGCAAGCCCTGGGCCAAAAGCAGGCAGAGCACGCCGATCAGGCTGGCGCCAAAGTGCGAAGCGTCGACCAGGCGATGGGGGATCAGAAAACCGATGTGTTCGAGGCGCGTGTCGATTTCCGGTGTGGCACCGGAGAACAGCAAAACCACGCCGGACATGAATACCAGCACGGCCAGTACCGGAGCGGCCAGGCCTGACGCAACCCGCAGGCTTTGGCGGGTGTGAATCAGGCGCTGAGCTTCGGTCATCAGCAGCATCAGGCAGGCAATCAGCAGCGGCAGAATCACATAGATCATGCGATACAGCAGCAGGGCTGCCGCCAATGGTGCGGCGCCGAGCTTGTCGGCGAAGGCTGCCAGCAAGATTGCCTCAAACACCCCGACACCGCCGGGGACGTGGCTGAGCACGCCGGCCGCCAGGGCCAGCAGGTAAACGAGCATAAATGCGCCGAAGGGCGGTGCTTCAGGCAACAGCAGATAGAGCACCGTGGCGGCGGCCGCGACGTCCAGAGCGGTAATGACCAGTTGCAGCAAGGTCAGGCGCGCACTTGGCAGGCGCAATGTGCGGCGCCCGGCCTTGACCAGCAGGTTGTCCGGGATCGGCTGCTCGGGCAGGCGTCGGCGGTAGATTCCTATTGCCAGCAAGGCAAACAGGGCCAGCACCGCAAAAGCGATAGCACCCAATATCCAGGCCGGGATATGCAGGGCGGCGGAGGCTGCGGGCAAATTGCTCAATGTGGCCAGTGCCGCCAGCGGTGGCAGGGCGCAGCCCAGCGATAGGCTGGCAAACAGAGTCATATGGGCGACTTCTGACGCCCCCGCGCCATACCGGGCATAAAGGCGATACCGCACAGAGCCGCCGGACAGCAGCGACAGGCCGATGGCATTGCCAATGGCAAAGGCGGTAAAGCCGCCCAGTGCCAGGGTTTTGGGTGGCAGTTTTACCCCCGCATAGCGGCTGGCTGACCACTCATAACCGAGCAGGATGATAAAACCCGCGGCAGTCGCAGCCACGGCACCGAAGAGGGCGGGCTTGGGAACTTCGAGGATCGAGTCATGCAGGGCGTACAGGTCAAGTTCGCTTAACAGATGGCGACACGCAATCAGTGCTATTGCAAATAACAGCAGCGTGAGCGCGAGCCCAATGGGCTGGCGATACTTGCTCAGCAAATCCAGACAGCGCAAACGGGTCGCGGCTATGGGGTGGGCTGCTGTAACGGCTTCTTTGGGTTCTGGCGAGTTATCGGGCATCAATCACCTCGTGGATCGTGCGCGATAGGATGGAGGCATAGGCTCAAGTTACCAATCCTTTTGGTCAAAATATTTCTAAATGTGTTCAGCCGTTTGCCTGAGGTTCAGGATTGGTCTGAGAAAAAAGGGTAATTGTTGGCGGACAGCATAGATGAACGGACTTTCAGAAATATGACGTTTAATGTCAATAAACGCTTGCCCCTGACTTTTCGAGCGCGCACAAAAAAGGCCACTCTTTCGAGTAGCCTTTTTTGATGTTTGGTTGCGGGAGCCGGATTTGAACCGACGACCTTCGGGTTATGAGCCCGACGAGCTACCAGACTGCTCCATC
>NZ_WIVQ01000008.1:0-92231 GCF_009600545.1 Pseudomonas sp. FSL R10-1339
CCCGAGCGCTGGTCGGCGTTCAGCCGGGTCAGTGCAGCCAGCGACTTCTTTATAGAACAGTCTTTGCGTGACCCTTTGATGTTGCTCGAACTGGCGCGCTCGGGTGAGCTGGACCGCACCTTCGCCCCCGGCGAGTTGTGCGGGCAGATTGCTGCTGCCGCGCAGGCCGCAACCAGCGATGACGAACTGGGCCGCGCACTGCGTCGTCAGCGCACCCGCCAGCAAGTGCGGATTATCTGGCGCGATATCAATCGTCAGGCCGACCTGATCGAAACCTGTCGCGATCTGTCGGACATGGCCGATGCCAGCATCGATCAGGCCTATCGCTGGCTGTATCAACGTCATTGCCAGCAGTTCGGCACACCCATTGGCAATCGCAGTGGCGAGCCGCAGGCGATGGTGATCCTGGGCATGGGCAAGCTCGGCGCCGTGGAGCTGAACCTGTCTTCAGACATCGACCTGATCTTTGCCTACCCTGAAGGCGGCGAAACCGTGGGGGCCAAGCGGGCGCTGGACAATCAGGAGTTCTTTATCCGCTTGGGCCAGCGCCTGATCAAGGCGCTGGATCCGATGACGGTCGACGGCTTTGTGTTTCGCGTCGACATGCGCCTGCGTCCTTATGGCTCATCCGGTGCGCTGGTGTTGAGCTTCAACGCGCTGGAGCAGTACTACCAGGATCAGGGCCGTGACTGGGAGCGTTATGCAATGATCAAGGCCCGGGTCGTGGCCGGTGATCAGGTGATGGGCGCGCAGTTGCTCAGTCTGTTACGCCCGTTTGTGTATCGTCGCTACCTCGATTTTTCCGCGATTGAAGCGCTGCGCACCATGAAGCAGTTGATCCAGCAGGAAGTGCGGCGCAAAGGCATGGCTGACAATATCAAGCTGGGGGCGGGCGGTATCCGCGAGGTCGAATTTATCGCCCAGGCATTCCAGCTGATTCACGGCGGCCGCGATCTGAGCCTGCAACAACGGCCGCTGCTCAAAGTCCTGACCATCCTGGAAGGCCAGGGCTACCTGCCTGCTGAGGTGGTCGGCGAACTGCGCGAAGGTTATGAGTTCCTGCGTTACACCGAGCATGCAATCCAGGCCATTGCCGACCGCCAGACTCAAATGCTGCCCGACAATCAGCAGGATCAGGCCCGCATTGCCTTTATGATGGGTTTTGACAGCTGGACCGCATTCCATGAACAGCTGATGGCGTGGCGTGGTCGTATTGACTGGCACTTCCGTCAGGTTATTGCTGACCCTGATGAAGAAGAGGTCATCGACGAAGGCGAGCTGATTGTCGGTGGTGAGTGGTTGCCGCTGTGGGAAGAGGTCCAGGACGATGCCGCAGCCTGCGCGCAGCTGGAAGAGGCCGGGTTTGTCGATGCGCCCAAAGCCCTGAAACAACTGGCGGCCCTGCGTTCCAGTCCGCAACTGCGGTCTATGCAGCGCTTGGGGCGCGAGCGTCTGGATGCTTTTATCCCGCGCTTGCTGGCGCAAGCCGTTGAGCACGCCAACCCTGATCTGGTGCTGGAGCGGGTACTGCCGCTGGTCGAGGCGGTGGCCCGGCGTTCTGCTTATTTAGTGTTGCTCACCGAAAACCCTGATGCTTTGCGCCGTTTGCTGACGCTGTGCGCGGCCAGCCCGTGGATCGCCGAGCAGATCACCCGCTTCCCGTTGCTGCTCGACGAGTTGCTCAACGAGCGCCGTTTGTTCAAGCCGCCGCTGGCCCCTGAGCTGGCCGCCGAGTTGCGTGAACGCCTGACGCGTATCCCCGAAGACGACCTTGAGCAGCAGATGGAAGCCTTGCGCAACTTCAAGCTGGCCCACCGTTTGCGGGTCGCGGCATCGGAAATCTCCGGCAGCCTGCCTTTAATGAAGGTCAGCGATTACCTGACCTGGCTGGCCGAGGCCATTCTGGAGCAGGTGCTGGCCCTGGCCTGGCGCCAGACAGTGGCCAAGTACGGCACGCCACAGCGCACCGACGGCAGCCTGTGCGATCCCGGCTTTATTATTGTCGGCTACGGCAAGGTCGGTGGCATCGAGCTGGGGCATGGCTCGGATCTGGACCTGGTATTTATCCACGATGGCGACCCGAATGCTGAAACCGATGGCGCCAAGCCCATCGACGGTGCGCAGTTTTTCACCCGTCTGGGCCAGCGGATCATCCATTTGCTCACGGCGCAGACCAACTCCGGGCAGTTGTATGAGGTCGACATGCGCCTGCGCCCGTCAGGCGCTTCGGGGTTGCTGGTCAGCTCGCTAGGTGCTTTTGAGCGCTATCAGGAAAACGAAGCCTGGACCTGGGAGCATCAGGCACTGGTGCGCGCCCGCGTGCTGGTGGGCTGCAAGCAGGTGGGCGCGGCCTTTGAACAGGTGCGCGCGAGCGTATTGGGCCGCGAGCGGGATTTGCCGACCTTGCGTCAGGAGGTCAGCGAGATGCGGGCCAAGATGCGCGACAACCTGGGCACCCGGATTACCGCTGCCGGAACCGCAGAAAACGCCTTCGAGGCAACGGTGCCGTTCGACCTCAAGCAGGACGCCGGAGGTATCGTCGATATTGAATTTATGGTGCAATACGCGGCCCTGGCGTGGTCCAGGGAACACCCGGCGTTACTGCGCTACACCGACAATATCCGCATTCTGGAAGGGCTGGAGCAGGTCGGGCTGATGCCCGCCACCGATGCCAGCCTGTTGCGCGAGGCTTACAAGGCCTTTCGCGCCGTCGCCCACCGGCAAGCCTTGCAGAAGGAAGCCGGGGTGGTCACGGGGGATCAATTTGTGGTCGAACGCCAACACGTACGGCGCATCTGGTCCGAGCTAGGATTGAGCTGATTTGCTGGCTCACACACAGAGTTAAAGCTGTAAGAACGTATCCGGCGGGTCCATAAGGCCCGTCCAATTTGCCTGCCGCCTCGTGGTGCGGGTGCTGGATTCTTTGAGGAGCGTAATGATGTCGATGGCTGATCGTGATGGTGTGATCTGGTATGACGGCAAGCTGGTGCCGTGGCGTGATGCCACGACCCATGTGCTGACCCATACATTGCACTACGGCATGGGCGTGTTTGAAGGTGTGCGCGCTTACGAAACCCCGCAGGGCGCGGCGATTTTCCGCTTGCAGGCGCACACTGACCGTCTGTTCGATTCGGCCCACATCATGGGCATGAAGATCCCGTTCAGCAAAGACGAAATCAACGAAGCGACCCGCGTAGCGGTGCGTGAAAACAACCTCGACAGCGCCTATATCCGCCCGATGGTGTTCTACGGTTCCGAAGCCATGGGCCTGCGCGCCACCGGCCTCAAGGTGCACGTGATCATCGCCCCCTGGAGCTGGGGTGCCTACATGGGCGCCGAAGCGCTGGAAGTCGGAATCAAGGTGCGTACCAGCTCCTTTACCCGCCATCATGTGAACATCTCCATGACCCGGGCCAAGGCCAACGGCCATTACATCAACTCGATGCTGGCCCTGCAGGAAGCGATTTCCGGTGGAGCCGACGAAGCGCTGTTGCTCGATCCGGAAGGCTTTGTGGCTGAAGGCTCGGGCGAAAACGTATTCCTGGTAAAGGATGGCGTGATCTACACCCCGGACGTGACCGCGTGCCTGAACGGCATTACCCGCAGCACGATCCTGACCCTGGCCACCGAGCTGGGGTACAAGTTTGTTGAAAAACGCATCACCCGCGACGAGGTGTATATCGCCGACGAAGCGTTCTTTACCGGCACTGCCGCTGAAGTGACGCCGATTCGCGAAGTCGACGGGCGTCAAATCGGGATCGGCCGCCGTGGCCCGATCACCGAAAAACTGCAAAAGGCTTACTTTGACCTGGTGACCGGCAAGACTACGGACCATCCAGAGTGGCGTACACTGGTCAAGTAATGTCGGCATAGCATCACAGCAGGGAGGCGAATGCCTCCCTTGCTTGTTTATGGAAACTTATGAATATTTTGATCGTTGGGCCCAGCTGGGTCGGTGACATGGTGATGGCGCAGACACTGTTCCAGTGCCTCAAGCAGCGCCACCCGCAGTGCGAAATCGATGTGCTGGCTCCCGAGTGGAGCCGGCCCATCCTTGAGCGCATGCCTGAAGTTCGCAAGGCCTTGAGCTTCCCGCTCGGCCACGGCGCGCTTGAACTGGCCACGCGACGCAAGATCGGCAAGTCCCTCAAGGGCCAATACGATCAGGCAATCTTGTTGCCCAACTCGCTTAAATCGGCCCTGGTGCCATTTTTTGCGGGTATTCCCAAACGTACCGGCTGGCGCGGCGAGTTCCGCTACGGCCTGCTCAACGATGTGCGCAAGCTCGACAAAGAGCGCTACCCGCTGATGATCGAGCGCTTTATGGCCCTGGCCTATGAGCCTGGGGCCGACCTGCCCAAGCCGTACCCGCGCCCTGATTTGCAGATTGACCCGCAAAGCCGTGCCGGCGCACTGGCCAAGTTCGGCCTGGAGCTGGATCGTCCGGTGCTGGCGCTGTGCCCGGGTGCCGAATTTGGCGAGTCCAAGCGCTGGCCGTCCGAGCACTACGCCAAAGTTGCCGAACAAAAGATCCGCGAAGGTTGGCAAGTGTGGCTGTTCGGCTCCAAAAACGATCACGGGGTAGGCGAAGATATCCGTTCGCGCCTGATCCCGGGGCTGCGCGAAGAGTCGGTCAACCTCAGCGGCGAGACCTCACTGGCCGAAGCCATCGACCTGTTGTCCTGTGCAGATGCCGTGGTGTCCAACGATTCCGGGCTGATGCATGTGGCCGCTGCGCTGAACCGCCCGCTGGTGGCGGTCTACGGCTCCACTTCGCCAGGTTTTACCCCGCCCTTGGCGGACAAGGTCGAAATTGTGCGGCTAGGCCTCGATTGCAGCCCCTGTTTTGACCGTACCTGCCGTTTTGGCCACTACAACTGCCTGCGCGAACTGATGCCGCAGCCGGTGATTGAAGCCTTGCAGCGCCTGCAGGGTTCACCGGTCGAGGTTAACTAGGTGCGCGTTCTATTGGTCAAAACTTCATCCCTCGGGGATGTGATCCATGCCTTGCCGGCGCTGACCGATGCGGCGCGGGCGATTCCGGGCATCACCTTTGACTGGGTAGTGGAAGAAGGCTTTGCCGAAATCCCGACCTGGCACCCGGCGGTGGGCAAGGTGATTCCGGTGGCGATCCGCCGCTGGCGCAAAAATATCTGGCAGACCCTCAAAAGCGGCGAGTGGAGTCGCTTCAAGCAACGCCTGCGCGCCGAAAAATACGATCTGGTGATCGACGCACAGGGCCTGGTCAAGAGTGCCTGGCTGACCCGTTATGTAAAAGCTCCGGTTGCCGGGCTGGATAAAGACTCTGCCCGTGAGCCGCTGGCCAGCCGCTTTTACCAGCGCCGCCTGGCGGTAGCCCGCGGGCAGCACGCGGTTGAGCGTCTGCGTCAGTTGTTCGCGGTCGCGCTGGGCTACGACCTGCCCAAAGGGCTGGGCGATTACGGCCTGGATGTCGAAAAACTGGTCGAGCTGCCGCGCAAAAAGCCCTTCGTGCTGTTTTTGCATGGCACCACCTGGGACACCAAGCACTGGCCCGAAGTCTATTGGCGCGATCTGGCCCAGCGCATGGGCCATCTGGGCGTCGAAGTGCGCCTGCCGTGGGGCAATCCGGCTGAAAAAGCCCGGGCCGAACGTATTGCCACGGGCTTGAGTAATGCCGTGGTACTGCCCAAATTGAATCTGGCCGGTGTCGCCAAGGTACTGGCCAGCGCCAGTGCCTGTGTGGCGGTCGATACCGGGCTGGGGCATTTGGCCGCTGCACTGGATGTGCCGACCATTTCCCTGTTCGGGCCTACCAATCCGGGCCTGACCGGGGCCTATGGCAAGGTGCAAATTCACCTGGCCAGCGATTTTCCGTGTGCGCCATGCCTGCAGAAAAAATGCACCTACACTCCGACTGCACAGGATCAGCAGCGGTTTGATCTGAAAAACGAGTGGCCACTGTGCTTCACCCGTTTGAACCCTGAGCGTGTCGCGAGTCGATTAAGCACGTTGTTACTGGCTGAGGAACTGCGCTGATGCAACTGGCTTTTGTGCTGTACAAATACTTTCCGTTTGGTGGGCTGCAACGGGATTTCATGCGCATTGCGCTGGAATGCCAGAAGCGCGGCCATCAAATCCGCGTCTACACCATGATCTGGGAAGGCGATATTCCGCCCGGATTCGAAGTGCTGGTGGCGCCGATCAAGGCGTTCCACAACCATACCCGCAATGAAAAAATGCTCGCCTGGATGCAGGCCGATCTGGCCAAGCGCCCGGTAGACCGGCTCATCGGCTTCAACAAGATGCCGGGGCTGGACGTGTACTACGCGGCGGACGGCTGCTTTGAAGACAAGGCGCAAAACCTGCGTCATTCGTTTTATCGCTTCTTCAAACGCTACAAGCACTTTGCCGAGTACGAACGCGCGGTGTTCGCCAAGGACGCCAAGACTGAAATCCTGATGATTTCCGAAGTCCAGCAGCCGCTGTTCATCAAACACTACGACACCCCGCTGGAGCGTTTCCACCTGCTGCCACCGGGTATCGCCCTGGATCGCCGCGCGCCGGACAATGCCGCCGAAATTCGCGCCGAGTTCCGACGTGAATTCAATCTGGCAGACGACGACTTGCTGCTGGTGCAGATTGGCTCGGGCTTCAAGACCAAGGGTGTGGATCGCAGCCTCAAAGCGCTGGCGGCCTTGCCGGGTGAGCTCAAAAAACGTACGAAATTGTTTGTAATCGGCCAGGACGACCCCAAAGTCTTTCAATTGCAGAGTGCCACTTTGGGTTTGGGCGATCATGTGCAGTTCCTCAAGGGGCGCAGTGATATCCCGCGCTTCCTGCTGGGCGCCGATTTGCTGATTCATCCGGCCTATAACGAAAACACCGGCACTGTATTGCTTGAGGCACTGGTAGCGGGTTTGCCGGTGCTGGTCAGCGCTGTTTGCGGCTACGCCCATTACATCAGCGACGCCGATTGCGGTCGGGTCCTGGACGAGCCGTTCGAGCAGGCGCAACTCAATGAATACCTGACACACATGTTGTCCGACGACACTGCGCGCGCGGCCTGGAGCCGAAACGGCCTGGCCTACGCGCAGACGGCCGACCTCTACAGCATGCCGCAGCACGCTGCGGATGTGATTCTGGCGGAGCAACACTGATGAAACTGATTCTTGCCGAACCGTTCAAGAGCTTGTGGGCAGGGCGCGATGCGTTCACCGAAGTCGAGCGTCTGGAAGGCGAGGTTTACCGCGAACTGGAAGGCCGGCGTACCTTGCGTACCGAAGTCGACGGGCGCGGTTTCTTTGTGAAAATCCACCGTGGCATTGGCTGGGGTGAAGTGTTCAAGAACCTGCTGACGGCCAAGCTGCCAGTTCTTGGCGCCGGCCAGGAGTGGCGGGCGATCAAGCGCCTGCACGAAGTGGGTGTGCCGACCATGACGGCCGTGGCTTACGGCGAAAAGGGCAACAACCCGGCAGCCCAGCATTCCTTCATCATCACCGAAGAACTGGCGCCGACGGTCAGCCTCGAAGACTTCAGCCTCAACTGGGTCAAGCAGCCACCGCAGCCCAGGCTCAAGCATGCGCTGATCGCTGAAGTGGCACGCATGACCGGCATGATGCACCGTGCCGGGGTCAACCACCGTGACTGCTATATCTGCCATTTCTTGCTGCACACCGACAAACCGGTGACCGCAGACAACTTCCGCCTGTCGGTGATCGATCTGCACCGCGCCCAGACTCGCGCCGTGATCAGTAAGCGCTGGCGCAACAAGGATCTGGCGGCACTGTATTTCTCGGCCCTGGATATCGGCCTGACCCAGCGGGACAAACTGCGCTTCCTGCGCGGTTACTTCCAGATGCCCCTGCGCCAGATCCTGCGCGAAGAAGCCCGCCTGCTGGCGTGGCTCGAAGGCAAGGCGAACAAACTCTACGAACGCAAACAGCGTTATGGAGATGCACTGTAATGGCGGGTTGGAATCTGGAACCTGCTTACAGTGCGTTGGCGTCTGATTTTGGCAGTCTGGAGGCAGTATTTGCCTTGCAGGGGGAGCATCTGACGCGCGATCCGCTGTCGGAAGTCATCCGTGTGCAGCGCGATGGCGTGAATTATTACGTCAAGCGCTACACCGGGGCCGGCAAGGGCCTGCGCCGTTATCTGGGCCGCCCGCGGGTCAAGTCCGAATGGCAGAACCTCAAGCGCTTCGCCAAGTGGGGTATCCCCACGGCCGAGGTGGTGGCCTGGGGCCTTGAACGCAGTGGGTTCGCCTACTCCCGTGGCGCCATGATCACCCGCGAACTGCCCAATACCCGGGATTTGTCAGAGTTGGCGGACAACCATGATCCGCTGCTCAAGGATCGTGCCTGGGTAGATTGTGTCAGCCGTCAGTTGGCGCGTTATACCAAGACCATGCATGACCATCGCTTTACCCATAACGACCTGAAATGGCGCAATTTGCTGATCGATGAGCAGCCCAAGCTGTTTTTGATCGATTGCCCCAACGGCGATTTCTGGCGCGGCTTCTGGCTCAAATACCGCATCACCAAAGACCTGGCGTGCCTCGATAAAGTGGCCAAGTACCATTTGTCCTACACCCAGCGTTTGCGTTTCTATTTTCAATACACCGGGCGCACGACGCTCAATGCGGCGGACAAGGAACGTGTCCGTCATATCGTGCGTTTTTTCGAGGGCCGGGAATGACAGACTTTATGGCAGACGCCGACCGGGCATTGCTTGAGCGCAATGGCCTGGCTGACTTTGATGCCCTGTGGGCCGTGCAGCTGGAAGCGGTGGACGAGCCCAATACCAGTGGTGGCGGCTGGAGTAGCGTGTTTCGCATGGATCTTGAAGGTCAGGGCTATTACCTCAAGCGTCAGAGCAATTACCTTACCCGCACGCTGCACAGTCCGCTGGGCGAGCCGAGTTTTGCCCGCGAATTCCGTAATATTCAGCGCTATAAGCACATAGGTATTCCTGCGCTGGAAGCGGTGTTTTTTGGTGAGCGAAAAGTGCCGGGCGAGCGTCGTGCAGTGCTGATGACCCGTGCGCTGGACGGTTGGAATGACCTCGACTCGCTGCTCGAGCAATGGCCGCAACTGACCACAGAGCAGCAGCAGGCGATTTTGCGCGAATGCGGCCAATTGGCTCGTCGGCTTCACGCTGCGCGGCAGGTGCATGGTTGTTTTTACCCCAAGCATATCTTCCTGCAGGCCGATGGCGCGGGGGGGTATCGCGCTCAATTGATCGATCTGGAAAAAACCCGGCCCTTGTTGCTGGGCCAGCGGGACAGGGTCAAGGACATTGAGCCGTTGTTGCGTCGGGCCGATGTCTGGAGCGAAGCAGAGGTGCGCGCCTTGCTCGCTGCTTATCTGGAACAGCCCGTCGACAGTTCCTTGGTCGATGCCTGGCTGACGCGACTGTATGTGCGGCGCAATCAAAAAGGGGGGCGCTGATGCGTTTGTCCGAACTGCTGAAGGCTGGCCGTGCGCCAGGCTTGCCGCTGAGTATCGAACTGGCCGACGCAGCAGGGCCTGCGCAATTGCAACTGCTGACCTTGCTGCGGGTATTGCCGGGCCAGCGTTATGTCGGTGCCGGGGTGTGGCGCGGGCGTACCGTGCTGGCCAAGATGATGGTCGGCAACAAGGCTGCGCGCAACTTTCAGCGCGAGCTGACCGGGGTGCGTCTGCTGGCTGAACAAAGCTTGACCACGCCGCAACTGCTGGCTGATGGCTTGCAGGAAGGTGAGGGGGGCTGGTTGCTGTTCGAGTACCTGGAGGGCGCTCAGAGCTTGGGCGATGCCTGGGATGCAGTCGCGTCGTTGCCGGTGCTGGCTGATGAACAAGTGGCCGTACTTGCCGAGGCTTTGACTGCCATCGGGCAGATGCACCGCAAGGGTCTGTGGCAGGAAGACCTGCACCTGGACAACCTGTTGCGTCAGGACGGCAAGCTGTATTTGATCGATGGTGCAGGCATCTGTGTCGAAGAGGCAGGCAAACCGCTGTCGCGGCAAAAAGTGCTGGAAAACCTCGGCGTGTTTTTTGCCCAGTTGCCCAAAAGCCTTGAGCCGTTTATCGAAGAGTTACTCGTGCACTACCTGCTGAGCAACGGCGAGCATGCCTTGCCGCTTGAAGCGCTGCTCAAGCAGGTCGAGAAAGTCCGTGCCTGGCGCCTGAATGACTTTTTAAACAAGGTTGGCCGTGATTGCTCGTTGTTCAGCGTGCACCGCGGGGCGTTTGCCTTGCGTGCCGTCCTGCGCGAAGAAGAGCCGGCGATGTTGCCCGTTTTGGCCAGGGCTGATGCGTTGCTTGATCAGGGGCATCTGTACAAGACCGGTGGCGCGGCGAGTGTCGGCAAGGTTGAAGTAGCGGGCCGCATGCTGGTGGTCAAGCGCTATAACATCAAGGGCTTTGCCCACTGGCTCAAACGTTTCTGGCGCCCGAGCCGGGCCTGGCACTCATGGTGTGAAGGCAATCGTCTGGCGTTTTTGGGGATTGCCACGCCCAAGCCATTGGCGCTGCTGGAAACTCGGTTTTTGTGGTTGCGGGGCAAGGCGTACCTGGTGACCGAGTACTTGCCAGGACCGGACATCATCGAGCGCTTTGCGCCCTATGTTGAGCACGGTAATGCGCCCGAAGCCGAGCTGGTGGCACTGGAGCAGCTGTTTGCCGACTTGATCCGCGAGCGCATCAGCCACGGCGACCTCAAGGGCCATAACGTGTTCTGGGATGACGGGCGCTGGGCGCTGATTGATCTGGATTCGATGTGCCAGCATCGCTCATCGAGCAGCTTCGCTGCAGCGTACGCCCGCGATCGTGCACGCTTTATGCGCAACTGGCCGGTGGGCAGTGCGTTGTATCAGGTGATTGACGGGCGATTGCCGACAAACCCTGACTGAAGCCTAGCCAGGACTTTCTGTGGGAGCGAGCCTGCTCGCGAATGCTCTTCGCGAGCAGGCTCGCTCCCACAGGGATGGTGTTGAGGCTTTAGAAGCTGTACTGCGCCCCGGCTCCGGCATACCACGAGCGGCCCGGCGCAGCTTCGTAGTAGCGGCTGTTGGAGTCGCCGACAATCACCGAACCCACATACTGACGGTCCAGCAGGTTGTCCAGACGCAAGGTCTGGTGGAAGGTCCAGTGCTCGATCTTCTGTTCAAACTTCGCCCGCCAGTTGAATACGGTATAAGCAGGTGCTGCCTTGGCGGTGTTGGTGTCTTCCACATATACCTTGCTGCGGTACATGCCTTCAATAGCCGTACTGACCCAGTCGGCCGGCTTCCAGTTCACCTCGGCAAACAGCGTGGTCTGCGGTACGCCCGGCAGGTAGTTGCCTTTGTCTACGGTACCGCTGGTGCTGGCGAAGTCGCTGTCGTAGGTGGCTTGCAGGCGAGTGTAAGCGAGGGTTGAGGTCCAGTGTTCTGCGAGCTGGCTCTCTACACCCAGTTCAAAGCCCCGGCGCAAGGTGCGGCCGGCGTTCTGGTAGGTCGTACGGCCACCGGTATTACTCAGCACCACCAGTTCATCTTCTGTGGTGATCTGGAATATGGCCGCATTGATCCGCGTATTGTTGAGCTGAGCCTTGAGGCCCATTTCATATTGGGTGCTCTCGGAAGGTTTGAGGCCGAAATTGAAGCCCTGGCCGTTGGGCGAGTATGCCAGTTCGGCCTGAGTCGGCGTTTCAAAGCCTTTGCCTGCACTGATATAACCATGCAGCTCGGGGGTAAAGGCATACATCACGCTGACGGATGGCGTGGCCTTTTCGTAACGCTTGGTGCCACTGGCGTCGCCGTTGCTCAAAAATTGATCATCGACGTCCATCTCCATGGTGCTGTAGCGCAAGCCGGCCTGTACCGTCCAGTTGTCCAACGCCCAGTTGGCCTGTACATACGGGTCGAGACTGCGGGCGGTATCTACTTCATCACGCACCAGTGCGCCTTTGACCCCCAGCTCACTGCCGATAAAGTTTTGATAACCGTGGCGGCTGTCCTGGCTCTGATCGAAGTCCAGGCCGCCAATCAGGGTCAGATCGCCCGGTACACCGTAGACCGGTTGCATCCAGCGCAGGCTGCCGCCGTAAAACTTGCGATCGAATTGCACGACACCGCCGCCCTGTTTATTGCTGGCTGCTGTGGGCGGAATCGCCAAATACTGAATAACGCTGCGCGTACCGGTATAGGCATTGACCTGCAGGGTAGCGTCACCGATATAGCGCTCGTAGTTCAGGCCCAGTTGCTGATGGTCGATGCTCTTACGGGTGTTGTAGGTAATGGCATTGGGCGTTACCGAGCGCGGGTCGGCCTTGTAGGCTTCCCAGCTTTGGCCCAGCGGATCCTGTGTGCCGTTTTGCTCAAGGCTGCTGTAGATCAGCGCCAGCTTGCTGTCTTCGTCGGGCTTGAGGTTGAGCTTGGCGAAGGTCTGGTCCCGGCGTGCGGCGCTGTGGTCGCGGTAGCCGTCGGTGTCCATGCGTGAGGCATCAAGCACAAAGCCGACGTCGTCGGTGGCGCCCTCGGCGGTCAGGTGGTTCTTGCTCATGCCGTCGCTGCCGACCAGAGTCTCGGCGCCAATGCGCGGCGGGCCCTCGCCGTCGCGGGAGAACATTTGAATCACGCCACCGGCGTTACTGCCATACAGGGTTGCCGCCGGGCCGCGCAGCACTTCAATGCGCTCGGCGGTATCGAGGTTGAAGGTTGCAGCCTGGCCCTGGCCGTCGGGGGTGCTGGCCGGTATGCCGTCGGCAATCAGCTTGATGCCGCGCACCCCAAACGCCGAGCGGGCACCAAAGCCACGGGAAGATATTTGCAGGTCCTGGGCATAGTTCTGACGGTTTTGCACCACCAGCCCCGGTACACGGGACAGCACCTCGGATGCATTGATGCCCAGTTGGCCATCCTGGATTTGCTCCTGATTGATACTGTCCACCGAGTACGGCAGGTCAAAACTCGGGCTGGCGCTGCGCGAGCCGGTGATGACACTGGGATCCAGCTCCAGGGTTTCGGCGCAGACGACAGGTGCCAGGCACAGGCCTGGCAGTAACAGGGCAAGGTGAGCAGGTGTGAAATATTTCATGGGCAAATCGGGTTCCGTGTGACGCGACCCGTCCAGGGCGACGGGGGGAGGCTAGCAGAGGGCGCGCAGTTTAGCGGCTGAGGTGCGGATATCCAGCAAAACAAGTGACAAGGACGCGCTGAGCCGTCCCTGTCTTGAACGTGATGAGCGTCGGGCGCGGGGTTATTGCACTTGGGTCATGTTGATGTCTTGTAAGCCATGGATCAGGTCTTTGAGGGTGTCGTAGCGTTTTTGGTGGATGGTTGGCCAGCTTTCACGTTCGATAAAAATCTGACCATTGGCGTCGGTTCTCAAAGGGGTATGCACAATTTCGTGGTTATTTGAGCGATGTATCAACTGGGCGCCTTGAGGGGATGCGCTGTCCAGGCGGAAGAACCCCGGAGCCGGTAGCCTGTTATTGGTTTGCGATGGGGAGAGGGCTGGTAAATGGGGCTTTGTGCCTGGAATGTCGATTTGCAGCCAGTAATCGTTTTTCAAAAAGCGGTAGTTAGCATGTTTGTTATCCGCGGGGATGATTTCACCGATGTCCTGACGCAAGCCGCGGCTGGTGCCCGGGGCTGAATCCGATACTCGCACGGATATCGCCCCTTCAAGTTCGGCCAGCCCCGGTATGCCCTCAAAGGTGTTGGCATGTGAGTTGCCCGTCAGGGCTATCCATTTGCCTCCTGGGTTTTGGGCCTGATGAGCGCGAATCGTACGGGAGGCAAAGTAGCTGAACATTTCATAACGGTTTAGCCAGGGCGTTTCGCTCGGTGTGCTTTTCGGGTAGTAACTGGCCGAGCAGTCAACCGCGATAACCCTGATGCCATGCCGTCTGGCCTCGCGCACCAGTTGGCTGAAGGTATGGCGGCTGGAGGGGTTGATCTGATGACCAAAATCCTGATCCTCAAGGTATTTGTTCAACCTGAGGGGCATTTTTCCGCTTTGGAAGTAGTCATCCAGAAGGCTTTGGTGCAGGTCGCTTTGCAGGTGCTCCATGTAGAGGACCTTTACGTCGTGCCTGGCAAACTCGGCCATGTTGTCGATCAGGATCTTTTTACTCGATTGGTGAGAGTGGGTTTCACCCCACACGATGCCATCTGACTGCTCGAACAGGTGGTTGATCAACGCTTGTTCCTGCACGTTGCCAGGTAATTGCGGGCGGGTGGCCCGGGGTTTTGCAGGTTTTGTCAGGAAGTAGGCCTTGGCATCCGCGAGCAACTTGATCCGCAGCTCCTTGAATGCCCGGTGGGCAAGGCTGCGCTCGGACGCAAAATCCATAAAATCAGTGATGCCATCGAGTACTGAACGATGGTTCTCGGTGATGTCCCGAAGTGCTTCCTGGTACTCGGCGGGCATGTCGTAGTCACTGTATTTGAGGTGGGGTACATCGCCAGTCAACTCGGTGAGATTCCCGGTCAGAGGCACCCAGCGTTTGCTGTTGTCCGCCAGCCTGTGCTTGATTTGCCAGCGGCCTGCGGTGCGCCGGACCTTGAAGCTGGCGCTTGCGCCAGCGCTTGAACTCGATTGCGGTTGCAAGTACCAGTTGCGGCCCAGCCAGCCGCTGTAGACTTCGAACACGTCGCTGTCCTGCTTGATATATCGCATGTTGTCTATGCGATAGATGCCCTGCTCGTCAGGGGTGTAGCGGCTGAGATCGACGCCTCTGACGCGCGCGTTGTCGATTACCCTTTCAATGCCGGGCTTTTGTTTGAGCAAAGGGGTTGTTGGATCGACATCCCATTGCCCGGCCGAGAGTTCGCGCAAGGGGATGCTGTACGGTGCGTTGGGTTTGCGCTCATCCAGTGCGCGCCAGGTGTTGTCCAGGTTGTCGTACTGGCTGCGATAGAACCTGCCGTTTGTGTTTTTGGTGTAGCAGGCGGTCTGACCATTGGCAGTGGGCGCTTCATACACACCTGCACCGTATTCATCCCCCGTGCGCAGCCTGAGCCTGGCACCGGGATAATGGCTGGCAGCAGCGGGACTCAACGAGGGTACGGGCTGTTTTGCGCGTTGACGTATCGAATTGCCGAATACGGCTGAGCCGGTAAAGTCCGAGGCGCCGTCAGTCAGGTAGGTGATGGACTCCATAAAGTGCAGCAGAGCTTCGTGTTTTTCGTCGCGCTGCAGGGCATCAAGGCCTCTGATGATCTGAGCGATAAACCGCGCCAGTACGATGGGCAGCAGCACTCGGGTGGGCAATGCGAAAGACAGGATGTCGATTGCCGTCAGTACGGCCTCTTTGGCAGTGTTTACGTTGCTTTCCCAGGTAGAAGTCGACTGCTCGTCAGCATCGCGGATGGCGTGCAAGGCCTCGGTGTCGTAGGACGCTTCGAACAGGTCATGGCTGATGCCCTGCAGTTGCAGATTGGCCTCGCTCAGTCCCCGCTCCAACAGCGGCTTGATATACGGCTGTTGCGCCGGTGTCACGTGGCGCATCACATAGGCTCGCCAAATAGGCCGTGACAGGATCTGGCCCAGCTCGTTGCGTGAGTTGGCAACCAGGAACCAGCGGCTCTCAGGCCCGCCGGGGGTGTAGCACAGCAGTTGCCCGGAGCCGGTGGCGCTGAACACCAGCAAACCCGGTAGTGGTTTATAGCGCAACATCAGCAGATGGACTTTGACCTGCTCACCGTTGATTTGTGCACGGTTGTTCTCTACGGGCTGCTCAAGCGCAGCCCTGACCCATGACACCTGTTGGGTGGTCAGCGCACCCGCCAGCGTGGCTTCAAGCAAGTCCAGGTTCAGTTGTGCCTGCTTAAAAGCGACATAGCGCTCCTTGCGCCATTGGGCCTGGCTGGAGTTGACCAGCAGCTCCTTGAGATTTTTTTTGTAGCGCTCGCCAATATCCAGCTGGCGCACCAGCGTTTTCAGATAGCTGCTGGTCAGCACGGCATGTTTCTGGCCCGCTCCATCCTTGACTTGTGCAGTGAGGGCGAAAGTGACGTCCCAGATACCGACATTGGACAGCGCCAGCTCACTCAGGCTACGGCGTGTGGTGTGGTAACTGATGATCGGCCCGGTTCTGCCCAGGCTCATGCCTGCAGGAAACCCGGAACCACTGACAGGGTTGATCAAAGGGCCGGTGCGCAGGGCTTCAGTGGTCGAGATGAAGATTTCGTCCGGGTCGACGTCTATGCCGTGGTCTTTTTTGATCTGTTGCTGTAACTGAAGGCGGGCATAACCCAGCAGTGTATGTTTGCGGCCGATTTCGCTGAGGGGTTGGGCGTCATCGGATTCTGCCGCCAGGCGCTCGTGATTCAGGCGCTCAACGGCCAGCCGCCACTGGGTTTTTTGGCTGTCTGAAGCAGTCTTCAACCAGTCGGGCAATTGGCTTTCCAGCAATCGGGTATAGCGCCCGCGCAGTATGTTGGCGGGATTGAGGGGCAGGCTTGCAGCCAGGGATTGGTCGACGCAGTCGGATAGCTGATCGAGGGATGTGTCTTGCTTGAGATTGCGTGCCACCGACCAGGCATGGTGCATGTCGCTTTTTTGTTTGTTGATCAATTGATCGCTGAAGACGGTGGCTATGGCGCTATCTGCAACCGGGCTGTAGTCGATTTGCTCATGGGCCAGGGCGCGCTCCCGATCTTCGGTGAGTACACACGTGAGCAGTGTTTCACGCTGGTAAGGATCGTTGAGCCGGGTCGTCAGTTCCTGACTGAGGGCGGCGAGTGAATCGAACACTTCCAGGCCAGTGTTCGGCAGGTAAAGCACTGAAGGCCGCGGGGTGGGATCCAGGGCAGTGCGCTTGTCCTGCACGCTGGCTGAGATCAGGGGCAGGTGTTTCGTGGTAATCACGAAGGCGCCGTGCAGCACTGCAGTCCTTTGCATGAGACGACTGCTGAGTGCCAGCGTGTAAAAGCCGTAGGGGCCGGGCGTTTTTGGCGCGGGAGATGGGCTGGCATCAGGGAGTACCTGATTGATCATGTCCAGGGCGGTGGGGCTGAAGGTGCTGTCCTCGTGGCGCACGGAGGCTTCTGCGCGGATCAGCCTGTGGGCAAATTGCGACAGCCAGTCTTTGGGCGCTTGCCCATTGAGGTCCTTGTGGGGTGTGCGCCAGAAGTCGTTAAGGGCATCCCTCACACACAACTGCGGGGAGCGGACGACAAACTCAAGGTATTTTTCGAGTTCAGGGGCGGATACCCCGGCCGTTCGATCCTCCTCGTCAAGGGTATAGGCGTAGTTGTAGACGCGGGTGGCACCCTGTACGAAGGTCGGGATCTGGCCGGTCAGGTAGCACTGGTCTATCAGGGCAGTCACCGACTGGCTGGTGATAGTGGGGTTTTGGCCAGGCTGGGCTGCGATCTCTTCATTGATGAAAAGAAAGTCGGTGCAGGTGTCAGCGGGCAACCGCGGAAAAAATACCCGCAGGCAGTGATCCAGCGACAGATCAAGGTTGGGCAAGGCATTGCGCAGCACGAGCAGTTCGCGCTCTGCGTCTTTGAGGTTAGCGAGTGCACTGGGCATGGGGTCGTTCCTGTCTATTGACGCGTACGTCGGTGTATCCACAGGAAATCCCAAAACGTTCGGGTGTTAGCTCTACATATATGTGGCCCGGCGATTTTTTTGCAGATGAGGGCGCGCAATAGGGCGTGGCAAATCGTGCAGGGTCACTGCGGGCGTCTTTACGCTATAATCCCGCTCTTTAGCTGTTTCTCGAACTGCGAGGAACGCATCATTTTTTCAGGCGCCCGCCGCCTGCCTGCATTCAAAAGAGGCTAATCCAGTGGCATTGACGATTCTTGGCCTGTCCGGCGCCCTTAGCCATGATCCCTCCGCAGCCCTCTATATCGACGGCAAGCTGGTAGCGGCGGCTGAAGAAGAGCGCTTCGTACGCGATAAGCATGCAAAGAACCGCATGCCCTACGAGTCCGCAAAATTCTGTCTTGAACAAGCGGGTATCAAACCTTCCGACGTTGACGTGGTGGCGATCCCGTTCGCTCCGATCAGCTTGTTCGGCAAGGCTCGCTGGCACTACGCCAAGCGCTACTGGTACGCCCCGGACCGCGCCCTTGACGCGATCCTGATGGGCAACCGGCGCTACAAGCGCTACCGCAACAAGATCGTGTTCTGTCTTGAGCAACTGGGCTTCGACCCGAAGAAAATCAAGATCGAACCGGTCGAGCACCACCTGGCTCACGCATCCAGCGCCTACCACTGCTCGGGTTTCAAAGAGAAAACCGCGATCCTGGGCATCGATGGCAAGGGCGAGTACGCCACGACCTTCTTCGGCTACGGCGAAAACGGCAAGATCACCAAGATCAAGGAGTTCTTCGACCCGGACTCCCTGGGTGGCCTGTACGGTGCAATCACCGAGTTCCTCGGTTTCGAGATGCTCGATGGCGAATTCAAGGTCATGGGCATGGCGCCGTACGGCGACGCCAGCAAGTACGACTTCTCGCGTCTGGCCTCGTTCGAAAACGGCGAACTGGTGATCAACACCGAATACGCCAACGTGATCGGTCTGCGTCGCTACAAAGAGAACGGAAAGGGCTTCTACTTCTCGCCAAAACTGATCGAGTGGCTGGGGCCCAAGCGCGAAGGCGATATCGCCGACGAGCCGTACATCCACTACGCGGCCAGCATGCAGGCGCTGTTTGAAAAACTGTCGCTGCAGATGATCGACTACTACCTGGGCGACATCCTCAAGGAAACCGGCAAGATTGCCTTTGCGGGCGGCTGCGCGTTGAACGTGAAGCTGAACCAGAAAATCATTGCTCGCCCGGAAGTCAAAGAACTGTTCGTACAGCCTGCGTCCGGTGATGCCGGTACCGCAGTCGGTGCAGCGGCGTATGTATCCCACGCTCGCGGCGTGCCGGTCGAGAAGATGGAACACGTCTACCTCGGCCCTGCGTACAGCAACGAAGACGTGATCGCGGCCTGTGCCCGTCACCCTGGCAAACCTGCCTACCGCCGCATCGAAAACACCCCGGAGCGCATCGCCAAGATCATGGTCGATGGCAACCCGGTAGCGTGGTTCCAGGGGCGCATGGAGTTCGGTCCGCGTGCATTGGGCGGTCGCTCGATCATCGGTTGCCCGAGCAGCGAAGGCGTGGCAGACCGCATCAACGAACAGATCAAGTTCCGCGAGCGCTGGAGGCCTTTCTGCCCGTCGATGCTCGATACCGTAGGCCCGCAGATGATCAAGGTCGATCACCCGGCACCCTTCATGACCTTCACTTTCGAAGTGGCTGAAGAGTGGAAGACCCGCGTGCCGGAGGTTGTCCATGAAGATGGTACTTCCCGCGCCCAGGTGCTCAAGCGCGAATACAACCCGCGTTATTACGACATGATGAAGGCGCTGGAAGTGCTGACCGGTAACGGCGTTTCGCTGAACACTTCGCTTAACCGTCGTGGCGAACCTATGGTTTGCTCGCCGACTGACGCGCTGAACATGTTCTTCGGTTCCGATCTGCAGTACCTGATCATGGAAGACATCCTGGTGGTTAAAGACGGCGCCGAGACTTATGAATCGCTCGACTGAGCGTCATGTGCTGCAGTTCTGCCACGGCTATGACGGGCCGTTCCTGGACTGTGCGCGCCAGTACGCGAGCCTGTTTGCCGGTACCGGGTACAAGGTCACCACGGTCTTCCTGACCGGGGCAACCGACCCTGAAGTGGCAGCAGGCTGTGCGTCTGATGAAGTGATCTTTATGGAATTCAGCTCCAGGGCCATTCGTGGCCTGAAGCTGGGTGCCATCGCCAGGCTGCGCAAGATCGCAGCCTCGCGCAATTTCAGTTTTTGCATCGCCCACCGCTTCAAGCCGATTTATATCGCCTTGTTGGCCACCGGCTTGCCGGTGATCGGCGTGCATCATGCGTTTGGCGATTATCAGCGTCGCAGCCGCAAACTGTTTGCCCACCTGTTTCGCAAGCGCCTGAGCCTGCTCGGTGTTTCCGACGCGGTGCGTGACGACATGCGCAAGTGCCTGCCCAAGTGGCCAGCAGGGCGTATCAACACGCTCTATAACCGTATCGACATCGATGCGGTCCAGGCCGGGCAATTGTCTGGCACCCCGGCGCGCGAAGCGTTGGGGCTGTCGGACGATGGCTTTATTGTCGGCAACGTCGGTCGCCTGCATCCGGACAAGGACCAGGCCACGCTGATTCGCGGTTTTGCCCTGGCGTTGCCCAATCTGCCAACTGACAGCCAACTGGTCATTATGGGCAAGGGGCGTCTGGAGGAGGATCTCAAAGAGCTGAGCAATGAGCTGGGGATCGGCGATCAGGTGCTGTTTTTGGGCCAGGTGCCTGATGCACGCCGCTATTTCAGGGCCTTTGACGTGTTTGCGTTGAGCTCTGATCACGAACCGTTTGGCATGGTGCTGCTTGAGGCTATGGCTGCCGGTGTGCCGTTGCTGGCAACGGCCTGTGGCGGTGCCAAAGAAGTGGTCGAGGGCGTGGGGATTTTGTTCCCGCTGGGCGATGCCGAGCATCTGGCCCAGGGCCTGCAGCACCTGGCTCAACTCGATGATGAGCAGCGCATGGCCTGCGCCGAACTGATGCTTGAGCGTTTGCATGAACGCTTTAGTGATCGGGCGGTGCGCAATACCTTCTGGCACTTGGCGCAAGTCACCGACCTGATTGCGGAGTCCTGATGCTCAATCGATTTCAAGGCTGGCGTGAGCGCGGCTGGAGCGTTGTGGATTCCGGCACTTATGCCGATGCCTGGCAGCGTTTTGGCGGCAGCGTCGCTACCCACCCGATGGTCGTTGAACGTCTGGCGCAGTTGGCCGGTATTCCTGTGCGTTATCTTGCCTGGGAGCAGGACGGCAAGCTGAAGGCGGCGATCCCTACTTGGGGGCGCGACCTGGCCTTGTCCAAGGATGTGCTCAAGCGTCATGGCAAAAAAGGCCTGTTCGATCTGGGTAACGCCGAGCTGATCCTGCCCGCAGCTGCGGATGCAGCGGCGCCTTTGCGTCATCGAGCACGCTACCTGTCGCAGCTCAATGAGGGCCGTTTCAGCAATCTGCTGCCGCAAGCCGAGCAGTTGGCGATGGCTCGCACGCCGGAAGAACTGTCGAAAAAATTCCGCTACAACCAGCGCCGCGAACTGCGCCTGCTGGAAGAGGCGGGCGGCGTAGTGCGCCCGGTATCGGAGTTTTCCAGTGCTGAATTGGCGAGCATATACTGCGATCTGTTTTTGCGCCGCTGGGGCTTTGTTGCCACAGGGGCCGAGCGGATGGCCGAGGTCATCGAGCTGTTGCGCGAGCTGTTGATCGGCTCGGTGATTTTCCTCAACGATGCGCCGATAGCGATTCAATTGGTGTACCGCGCTGAATCGCCCGAGTGGATCAGTGTCGAGTACGTCAATGGCGGTGTTGACCCTCAGACCCGTGAATTCAGCCCTGGCAGCGTGTTGAGTTTTCTCAATACCCAATCTGCCTGGGAGCAGGCCCGCAGTCTCAACAAGCCTTTGCGCTTCTCGTTCGGCCGCGCCGACCGTGAATACAAAGAGCGTTGGTGCAACCCGGTGCCCGTGTTCAAAGTCTGAAACACAAATCTTGTAGGTGCGGACTTGCTCGCGATGGTATCACTGCGTTTTTTAACATCCCGCAGTGCCTGCATCGCGAACAGGTTCGCTCCCACGGGAGATCAATCACAAGAGCCTAGCCATGAGCCAACCCGCCTCGCGCAAACAGCAACTTCTCAAGCGTCATCGGCGCAACAAGCGTATTGGCCTGCTGATCGGCCTGCTGGTGCTGATTGCCAGTGGCGTGTTGCTGGCCTGGTGGTTGCCACCGGTGTTGGCGGTGCTGGGCTGGGTGGCCCATGAAGCATGGTTTGCCGATCATCTGTTCTATTCGCCCAAGGACGATTACCAGTACAGCTTCCCGGCCGGCAGCGAGCAGCCGGCGGTGCGCCTTGAGGGCGACAAGCTGGTAGCGGAGCAGCCGCTGCAACTGGCGGGAGATGAAACCCTGATCCTGGAGGTCAAGGTTAAAAGTGGCTGGCTGGGACGCTTTGTTGACCCGTATGTGCAACTGTCGGGTGGCGAGTCGGCGGACCGGCAAACTTTCGAGCGTGGCGTGAATGGCCAGCGCTACCTGAACGTGAGTGGTTGTGCGCAGGCGCTGGTCGCGGGGCAGTTGCGTGTGCGCGGGCGCTACTGCCGCGTTTTGGGCCAACCTGAACTGCGGATTTTCCGTCAACCCGCTTATCGCCAGCAGCGGATCATGGTTGTTGCGCCCCACGCCGATGATGCAGAGCTGGCCGCGTTTGGCCTGTACAGCCAGGCCAAAGAAGCCTGGATCGTGACCCTGACCGCTGGCGAAATCGAAGCCGGGCATTATCAGCAAATGGGCCTGCCACGGGCAGAGGCCGCCCGCCTCAAGGGCCGTTTGCGCGCCTGGGACAGCATGGTCGTACCGCGCTGGGCCGGGGTGCCTGAAGCCCATTGCGCGCAATTGGGTTATTTTTGCCTGCAATTGCCCGCCATGCAGGGCGCTCCCGATCAGCCGATGGCCTCGCGCGAGGCCGATTTGAGCGACATTCGCGTATTCCGCCAATTCAACCCGTTCCCGTTGCCCGCCGATCAGGACGGCGCGCCGACCTGGCATAACCTGCTGGCCGACTTGCGTGCATTGATTCTGCGCGCGCGCCCTGAAGTGATCGTGCTTCCGCACCCGTCAATCGACCCGCACCCGGACCATATCTGTGCCCATGACGCTGTCATCGAGGCCCTTGAAGGCCTGGAGTGGCAGCCGACCACGGTGCTCGGCTACGCCAACCACCTGCATGACAACGATCGCTGGCCGATGGGTAACAGCGGTGACGGCATTGCCTTGCCGCCGGTGTTCGATGCCACGCTCAGCCTGCGCCCTTGCAGCCTGCCGTTGAGCCTTGCACAGCAACGCGACAAGGCCATGGCGCTGGGGATGATGCATGACCTGCAGCCACGGGCTGCGCTCAAGCGCAGGATTAGACGATCGATACAGCAACTCCTGGCAGGCAGAAAGCCATCGCCTTATGGCGAGAATGAGTTTTTCCGCAAGGCCGTCAGGCGTCATGAGCTGTTTTGGCAACTAAAATAATAAGCACATATAAAAAGCGGTCATAGCATTGACCCTAATCTCGACCTTTACATTGAGTTCCCTGTGATAAAACCATCACCGCGTATTTTATTTGTGATCCCGTACTTCGGCCGCTGGCCGTTCTGGATGCCGTTTTTCCTAGAAAGCTGTCGGCACAATCCCGATATTAACTGGCTATTTTTCAGCGACTGTGGGGTACCTGAAAATCTGCCGGCCAATGTGACCGTTGAATCGATCAGCTTTACCGACTATTGCCGTAAGGTTTCTGAGCGCCTGAAGATCAATTTCGCACCCAAAGAGGCTTATAAACTGTGCGATATCAAGCCGGCGTTGGGCTATATCCACGAAGATCGTCTGCAGGGCTATGATTTCTGGGCCTTCGGCGATATTGATCTGGTGTACGGAGACCTGCGCAGTTATTTCACCGCCGAGCGGCTGGCCCGCTATGACCTGTTTTCAACCCACGAACGCCGGGTCGCGGGGCATTTGTGCCTGATGCGCAATACGTCATGCAAGCGCGAGCTGTTCATGCGGATAAAGGACTGGCAGCAGCGCTTTACTGACAATCAGCATCATGCGCTGGATGAAGGTGCCTTCAGCCGGATCTTCCTGTGGCGCAAGAACCTGCCCAAACCGCTGTTCGAGCTGGTGGGCAAGTTCAACCCGCTGCGTCGCACCAGTGAGTTTACCGAGGCCTTCAGTACCTCCGGCGGCTGCATTAAGTGGCATGACGGCACGGAAAATTTCCCGGGCAAGTGGTTCTGGAAAAACGGCATATTGAAAAACGATCGTGACGGCGATCACACCTTTCCTTACTTTCACTTCGTGTGCTGGAAGCGTAACGAGTGGGCCAAGCTGCCTGCTCCCGATCCAGTTGCAATCCAGCGTCTGGCGGCAGAGCCTGCCTGGGTTATTGATGCCACCGGATTTCACCGGGGAGAGTTATGAAGCGTTCCAAGGTTTTGCAATTGCAGCCCGACTACAACGTCAAGTCCCATGACTTTGCCGACCTCGCCGAGCAGATCGTACGCGCATTGCCCCGTGAGCATTACGAGATCACGGCGGCCTTTTTGCGTGGGCGCCCGGGGCCGGGCGAGCCAGTGAGCAAGGCCGACCACTCGGTGTATTTCGAGTTCAGCGACAAGTCGCTCAAGGGCATGCGGTTGCGCGCCATGTGGGCGTTGTACAAGTTCTGCCGCAAAGAGCAGTTTGATGTGGTGATCTGCAACCGCTTCAAGCCGGTGAACATGATGCTGCAGCTCAACCGCTGGCTGAAAATCCCGCTGTGCGTGGGTATTTCCCACGGGTTTGGCGAGTACGACCGTTTTTACCGGCGCAGCCAGGCCAAGCGCCTGATCGACAAGCACTGGCGCTTTGTCGGCGTGTCGCCTGCGGTCAAACAGTACCTGCTGGACTGCCAGTGCGGTTTCACCGACGCCAATACTTACGCGATCACCAACGCCATCGATATCGAGCAGGCCGAAGCCCTGCAGCTGCCACGCCAGCAGGCGCGTGAAAAGCTCGGCCTCGATCAGGATGCGCGGATGATCGGCGCGCTGGGGCGTCTGGTGCCTATCAAGGGCCATCGCTTTTTGCTGCAAGCCTTCGCGGCATTGAAAGACAAATACCCGAACGCGCAATTGGCCATTATTGGTGCCGGCCGCGAGGAGTCGCGTTTGCGCGAGCAGATCGGGCAACTGGGGCTCGATGGTCGTGCGCATTTGTTGGGCTTCCAGGAGAACGCCCTGCAGTACGTGCGTGCTTTTGATATCTGGACCATGCCTTCACTGGCCGAAGGCCTGGGGCTGGCGCTGCTCGAAGGCATGAGTGGGCACTTGCCGGTGATCGCCAGCAATGTACCGGCCATGCTGCCGCTGATTGAAGGGGCGGGCGGCCTGGCGGTGAAGCCCAGCGACGTGGCAACGCTCACCGCAGCGCTGGACGAGTACCTGGCCCTGTCGGACGACGCTTTGCGAGCCAAGGGCGAGCAGGCGTTCCGCTACTTGCAGCAAAACCACGACATTGAGGTATTCCGCCAGGAGTATCTGGACCTGATCGACTCGGGCCTGCGCCAGGCCCGTAAGGAACACCCATGACTGACTCGCAACCCCTGGTGACGGTGATCATCGCCTCCTACAACCACGGGCCCTACATAGAACAAAGCATCCAGAGCGTTCTGGATCAGACTTATCCCAATATCGAATTGCTGGTGATCGATGACGGCTCGCCTGATGACAGCGTGGAGCGTATCCAGCGTTTACAGGCGGTACATGGTTTCGACTTTCGAGTGCAACAGAACCAAGGCCTGACCAATACCCTCAATGGTGCGATTGCTCGGGCCAAGGGCAGCCTGATCGTGCCCTTCGGTTCCGATGACATCATGATGCCGGATCGTATCGCGGTGCAGGTTGCCTACATGGATGGCAAGCCGGAAGTAGGTATTTGCGCGGGCAATATCGAGTTGATCGATGCCAATGGCAACCTGTTCCCGGAAAAACGCCAGCGCCGTGATGTACCGTTCCGGCGCCTGGACTTCGATGACATGTTCCTGGAGCGCAAACCGTATCCGCCTGCGCCGACCCTGATGATCCGCCGTGAAGCACTGGACAAGGTGGGGGGGTTTGACCCGAGCATTCGCCTGGAAGACTTGTATATCGAGCTGAAGATTACCCATGCAGGGTACTTTATCGACGGCCTGAACGTGGTGATGGCGCGCTATCGCAAGCACGCGACCAACTCGTACAAGAACCACCGGTTCATGATCGACAGCATTCTGCGCATTTATGCCCAGTTCAGCGATCACCCGCTGTACGACGAGGTGCGCTACAAGTTCCTCAATTCCATGTTCCTGAAAACGGCCAACCGCAATCGTGCCCTGGCTCGCGAGCTGTTGGCGCAGATTCCGTTCAAGCGCTGGACGGGCAAAACCTGGCGTGGGCTGGGGCGGCTGTATTTCTCACCCCTGGAAAAAGACTGACGGCGTGCGAGGGGTTATTCCGGCTCGACCTGTGAGGTTGTCCGGGTACGCCGGCGCAGTCGGCGCACAACCCTTTTGCCTGCGGCCATGCCCGGCTTCTCGATGTAGAGGAAGCTCAGGCTGCTGAGCACAATCAGCAGGCAGCTGCTCAGGGCCGCCAGCAGCAGGAACACCAGCGGCTCTCTGGTATCCAGTGGCAGCCCCAGTGGCAGGCGTTGCAACATCAGCCAGATCAGGAAGCCGTGTAACAGGTAGGTGCTGTAGCTGATTTCACCCATCCAGCGAATGCTGCGCTTGGCCAATGCGCCAAACAGCGTATGCCCGGAGGCGATGATCGAGAACGCCAGGGTAAGCAACAGCAGCGGGAAGAACGCAAAGCTCTTGCGGAACAGGGTCAGCACGGCCATCAGCACAACCAATGCAATGACCCCTGCAACGGGCGTCCGGCTCCAGGCCAGCAGCCTGGGCGTGCGTACCCAGTACGCCGCGGCCACGCCACCGAGAAAGCTCATCAGAATGTGCTTTTTCAGCGAGTGCTCCCAACCTACCACCTGATACAGCGCATAGATGGCGATCAGGCACAGTGCAGTCTGTCGCCAGTCGCTGCGGTACAGAAACACCATCCCGAACAGCGGCAACGCCATATAGAAGAACACTTCGTAGCTCAGGGTCCAGGTGACGTTGGCAATCAGCCCGCCGGTTTGCGGGAATTGATTGATGTCCGGGCGATCAAAAAACAGCCAGGCCAGTATCTGGCCGGCAATCTCCAGCGGGGTGTCCTTGAGTGTCCAGTCCTGGATGTAGAACACGCTGACAATCACCAGCAGCATCAGCGGCAAATATAGCGGGTACAGGCGGAAAACCCGGGACACGGCGAAGGCCAGCCAGTCGTATTCACGGCCTTTCTCGAGCAAACGCCCCCAGAACAGAAAGGCCGTGATCATGAAAAACAAGGCCACGCTGGCCAGGCCGATCTGGGCGTAGAACCGGGTCGAGGGCATTTCAAATGCCCCGGTATGCAGGAACACCCAGGTAATGGCGGTGTGGTGAATGAACACACCAAAGGCCAAATAGCCGCGCAAGCCATCAACACTGCTATAGCGGCCTTGAGCTGAGTGCTCCAGATTGCGCTGGATGGTCGGCGACCACCGCAGCAGCAATGCTGACGTCATGATCGCCAGGCCATAGGCCAGCACCGCCCACAAGGGGTTACTGCTGTCCAGGCTCAAGGCGCGTTGGTTTGAGCAAGTGCCATAACCTGGTTGCGCAGGCTTGTAACGGCAGGGGCGGGAGCCAGGGTGGCATAACCTTGCAGCAGCTCGGGCAGTTGCTCTTCGAACAGCCAGCGACGGTCTTCGGGGTAGCGTTGCATATGCCGCAAGTTGCGCTGGCGCAGGGCTATGCGCAGTGCCGAAGGATAAAGATGCATGTCGGCGATATCGATCAGGGCGAACTCGCCATCGTCCATCAACAACACATTGCCCAAGTGCAGTGAGCGGAAGTAAACGCCCTTGTCATGCAGGATCGCCAGGAACTTGCCGAAGCGCTCGACCAGGGCCTGGCGCATGGCCGGCGAACCCATCGACTGCATGACCTGGCGCAGGGTCTGGCCGGGCAGTGGTTGGTACAGCACGGCAGTGCTGCCATTGCGCAACTGAAACAGGTCGAGGATTTTCGGCGCGGGAATGCCCATCGCCTGCAAGCGCTCACTGTTGACGGCAAAACGTTCCGAATAAGGGTTGAAGCTGCCCGAGGTATAGCAGCGGCGTGCGCGGAACAACTTGAGGAAGTTGCCGTTTTGCAGGCGCAGCACCTTGGGGCCCAAGCCATCTTCTTCAATCACCTGGGCATGGCTGGCAAGGGTATTGAAGGCGGCATCGGACAGGCGGTGAACCGGCCTGTCGCGCAGGGTCTTGAGGCGCAGGCCGATATTCAGTGCGGCGATCAGGGCCAGCGGGATCCACAGCAGATACCAGTGTTCCTTGGGGCGCGAGATGATCCCTCCACCCTCGGTCAGGCCGGCACCGATACCGTATACCAGCCAGGCGGAGGCCAGGATGAACAACGGCTGCACGCGGTGACGCCAGCTGCTGTACAGGCCCCAGGCCTGCATGAACAACCAGGGCAGCAGGCCGAGCAAACCGACGTAGAACAGTACCCCGAGGAAAAAATTATGGGGCTCGCTCAGGGGGTCGTCGGGATATTGTGGCAACGTCAGAGACAAGTGCGCGCCATAGCCATGACCGACCCACGGGCTTTGCGCGATCAGATCCAGCGCCATCTGCCACAGTTCAAAGCGGAACGAGCTGCCGCGGCTGACTAGCATGTCCCAGAACAGCGTGGCCACCACAATGCCCCCTGCAGCGAGCATGCTGATCAGGGCCAGTGAGCGACGGTTCCAGCAGATAAAGCTGAGCCAGACCATGGTCATGACGATGGCCAGCAGCGGGGTTCGGGAGCCGGTGGCGATCACCGCCGCAAACATGATGACAAAGGCGGGAATGGCCACAAACAGGGCTGGCGGGCGCTTGCAGGTCATGCCCAGGGTTAGCCAGTAGATGCAAAAGAACCCGAATGCGTGGGAGCTGAGCAGCGGATTGTCGAAAGCACCGGCTCCGATCATCCGCAGTTGCGGATCATGGTTGGGGTAGAACATGTACAGGTTGTACAGGGTCGCGACCAGGGCAATGACTGCGGCACCAAAAATGACCGGCTGCAGGCTGTCACTGCGGTATTTGACCAGCAATGTACCGCCCGCGAACAGCATGAACAGGTGCAGCGGGGGTTTGAACAGGCCGAGAATGCTCTCCTCGGTGTTGCTCCAGATCAGGCTGACCATGGCCCAGGCAGCAAACAGCAGGAAGCCTGCGATCAACGGTTCACGCAAGATGTCCCGGAGTTCTTTGGGCCGCAAGACAAGGGCAATCAGGGTCGGAATGCTGAACAGCCCGTAATACAGTTTGTGATGCAGGCTTCGTCCAGGCAGAAAATAAAGGTCGGATAAAAGTAATAAAAGGCCGACAGGCAGCAGCCATAGGCAAATGAAATCAAACACCCGTTGTTTTGAATAATTTAAGTAGCTCAATTGCATGCTGAAAGGTTCGTTCCAGATTTTGGACGGCCATACTAGCGCACTGGCCCTGTAGTGTCGTTTTTACTGCCCCACGAGGCCGGGCTACAAGCGGCAGTCAGTACACCAGAGAAGCTGTGATAAAGTCAGCTTCCTTTTTTACTAACCGCCGCGTGATATGACCGAATCCAGCCCCAGCACAAGCGAATCGAGCTTGAAGATATATCTGCGCCTGCTCAGCTATGTCCGGCCTTATGTCGGCCTGTTCCTGCTGAGTATCGTCGGGTTTCTTATTTTCGCTTCGACCCAGCCAATGCTTGGTTACATCCTCAAGTATTTCGTCGATGGCCTGTCCAATCCGGACGCAGTGCTGTTTCCTTCCGTTCCCTATTTGCGTGATCTGCGCCTGTTGCAGGTCGTGCCGATCCTGATTGTGTTGATCGCCGCATGGCAGGGCCTGGGATCCTTCCTGGGCAACTACTTCCTGGCCAAGGTCTCCCTGGGCCTGGTACACGACTTGCGGGTTCAGCTGTTCAACAACCTGCTGGTCTTGCCCAACTGCTATTTCGACAAGCACAACTCGGGCCATCTGATCTCCCGTATTACCTTCAACGTGACCATGGTCACCGGTGCTGCCACCGATGCGATCAAGGTGGTGATCCGTGAAGGCATGACAGTCGTGTTCCTGTTTGGCTCGTTGCTGTGGATGAACTGGCGCCTGACGCTGGTTATGGTCGCGATCTTGCCACTGATTGCGGTCATGGTGAGCACAGCCAGCAAAAAATTCCGCAAGCAAAGCAAGAAGATTCAGGTGGCGATGGGTGACGTAACCCACGTTGCCTCGGAAACCATCCAGGGCTACCGCGTTGTGCGCAGCTTTGGCGGTGAGGCGTATGAGCGCAAGCGCTTCCTGCAGGCGAGCCAGAGCAACACCGACAAGCAACTGCGCATGACCCGCACCGGGGCTATCTATACCCCGATGCTGCAACTGGTCATCTATGTAGCTATGGGCATCCTGATGTTCCTGGTGCTTTACCTTCGTGGTGACTCGTCGCCTGGCGACATGATCGCCTACATCACCCTGGCTGGCCTGTTACCCAAGCCGATTCGTCAGCTGTCTGAAGTCAGCTCGACGATCCAGAAGGGTGTAGCGGGTGCCGAAAGCATCTTTGAACAGCTGGATGAGAAACCGGAGGTCGATACCGGCACTGTTGAGCGCGACCACGTCACTGGCCGTCTGGAAGTGCGCAATCTGAGCTTCACCTACCCGGACACCGACCGTCAGGTGCTCAGGGACGTGAGCTTTTCGGCCGAACCGGGGCAAATGGTGGCATTGGTGGGGCGTTCCGGCAGTGGCAAGTCGACATTGGCGAACCTGATTCCGCGTTTCTATCACCACACAGCGGGCGAAATTCTGCTCGATGGTGTTGAAATCGAAGATTACCGTCTGCTCAACCTGCGCCGTCATATTGCCCAGGTAACCCAGCATGTGACCCTGTTCAGCGATACCGTGGCCAACAATATTGCCTACGGTGACCTGGCGGGTGCCCCGCGTGCCGACATCGAAAAAGCCGCGCGTGATGCTTACGCGATGGACTTTATCGAGCAATTGCCACAAGGCCTGGACACCCAGGTCGGTGAGAACGGCGTGCTGCTTTCCGGCGGTCAGCGTCAGCGTCTGGCAATTGCCCGGGCGTTACTCAAAAACGCACCGCTGCTGATCCTGGATGAGGCCACCTCGGCGCTGGATACCGAGTCCGAGCGCCATATCCAGGCGGCACTCGACCACGTCATGAAAGGTCGCACCACGCTGGTGATCGCTCACCGGCTGACCACCATCGAGAAAGCCGATCTGATTCTGGTGATGGATCAGGGCCAGATTGTCGAGCGCGGTACCCATGCCGAGCTGATGGCGCAAAACGGTTACTACGCACGCTTGCACTCGATGGGGCTTGATGCGCCTGAGGTCTCCGGCGATATCGCCTGAGGCCTATACTGATACCTGTGGAGGCAGGCCTGCCTCCACGGGGAATCTTCATCTTGAGTCTTGTAGCTAATGTCTGATTCTCATTCGCTGCGATTAATACCGTGAACTGACCTGCGTTCACCCTGTGTTAATATCGCGCTCCTGTTCATTTTGTATGTGGGTTGTCCATGAAGTTGTCCATGCCGCGATTCGATCAAGCCCCTGTCTTGGTGGTAGGCGATGTCATGCTCGACCGTTATTGGCATGGCGGGACCTCACGGATTTCCCCTGAGGCGCCGGTGCCGGTGGTCAAGGTCGAGCAAATCGAAGACCGCCCGGGCGGCGCTGCCAACGTTGCGCTCAACATCGCTGCACTGGGCGCGCCTGCCTCGCTGGTGGGGGTGACCGGCGACGACGAAGCCGCCGACAGCCTGGCCAACCGGCTCAAGGGCGCGGGTGTTCGAGCACTGTTCCAGCGTATTGCGCACCAGCCGACCATCGTCAAGCTGCGGGTCATGAGCCGTCACCAGCAATTGCTGCGTATCGATTTCGAAGAACCGTTTGCCACCGACGCCCTGGCGTTGGGTGCTGAAGTTGAAAACCTGCTTGAAGGCATCAAGGTGCTGGTGCTGTCCGACTACGGCAAGGGTGCCCTGAAAAACCATCAGGTGCTGATCCAGGCCGCACGTGCCAGGGGCATTCCGGTGCTGGCCGATCCCAAGGGCAAGGATTTCTCGATCTACCGTGGCGCCAGCCTGATTACGCCAAATCTCAGTGAGTTTGAAACCATCGTCGGTGGTTGCACCGACGAGGCCGACCTGGTGGCCAAGGGCGCCAAGCTGATGGCAGATCTGGATCTGGGTGCCTTGCTGGTGACCCGTGGCGAACATGGTATGACCCTGTTGCGTCCGGGCTTTGCCGCCATGCACCTGCCGGCCCGTGCCCGAGAAGTGTTTGACGTAACAGGGGCTGGCGATACCGTCATCTCAACCCTGGCCGCAGCCATTGCTGCCGGTGAGGAACTGCCCCACGCCGTGGCCCTGGCCAATCTGGCGGCGGGTATTGTGGTCGGCAAACTGGGTACGGCAGCCATCAGCGCGCCGGAGCTGCGCCGGGCGATCCAGCGCTCAGAAGGGTCGGAGCGTGGTGTGCTGAGCCTTGATCAGCTGTTGCTGGCCATCGAAGATGCGCGGGCGCACAACGAAAAAATCGTCTTCACCAATGGTTGTTTCGATATTTTGCATGCCGGGCATGTGACCTATCTGGAGCAAGCGCGGGCCCAGGGCGATCGTTTGATCGTTGCAGTCAACGATGATGCATCGGTGAGCCGCCTCAAAGGCCCGGGTCGCCCGATCAACAGTGTGGACCGTCGCATGGCTGTACTGGCCGGTCTGGGCGCCGTGGACTGGGTGATCAGCTTTCCTGAAGCCACGCCGGAAAATCTGCTGGCTCAGGTCAAGCCTGACGTGCTGGTCAAAGGCGGTGATTACGGCATCGATCAGGTGGTTGGCGCCGATATCGTGGCCGCCTATGGCGGTACGGTTAAAGTGTTGGGGCTGGTTGAAAACAGCTCGACCACAGCTATTGTCGAGAAAATTCGCGGTCAGTGATCGACCGCACACCCCCTGTGGGAGCGGGCTTGCTCGCGATCGGGTCGACTCGGTGTAACTGAAAAACCGAGTTGTCTGAATCGCGAGCAAGCCCGCTCCCACATTTGAATCTAAGACTTTTTCACCACCTTCCTGAAAATCTGCCGCGCCTTGCCGGTCAGGCGCTTGAGCCGTGACTCGGGTTTGGGCGGGGTTAAACCCTGTTGCCGAACCCAATCCTTCCAGCGAATCCGCTCGTCATGGACCACCCAGCCGTCCTGCGGTGCAAAGCTCTCGGCCAGCCGCACGCCACGGGTACTGGCAGGTTGCAGGCGGTCTTTGCTCAGGGTGTATAACTCGGCGCAGGGCCGGCCTTCCGTGAGCGGGATCAGGTACAGATCCGGGCGCTTGCGGTCCAGCCGCGCTACCAGTTGATCCCCTTCAAGCCGCTCTTCGACATGGAAAAGGCTCAGGGACTTGGCCTCTTTGGGCACTTCCAGACGCAGGTCGTAAATCAGTTGCAGCGATGCTGTCGGCAAGTGCACGTAGGTCCGTGGCCGCTCCAGCAAGGGCTGGCTGCCACAGCTTACAGGCCGTGTCGCACCGGACAGGGGGGTCAGGCGAAAGGGCATGGCCTCGCGGTAATGCAGCGCGGCGGCGTAGGGCGCAGGCAGCCATGTTTCATTGAACCGCCCGCTCAGCCAGCCTTCGGGGGTTTCCAGCAGGCACTCTTCGGCAATCTCCTGGATGGCTGTGTGCAGGGGCAGGCTGACCTCGTGGGCTGGCACGTAACCAGAGATCAGCTTGAGCACCACATCGCCCCGATCCTGACGACGCTGACGTACCAGCACCCAGTAGTCGCGACCTTGCCAACTCATGGTCAGTCGCACGGATACGCCAAGGTTGGCCAGCTCCAGCGAAAAACGCTCATTATCGGCAACCTTGACCGGGCGGCGCTTTAGCAGGGTCTGCGCGAAGTTCAACGGCATGCCGATGCTTTGATAGCTCAAGCCCTCTGGCGTGGCTTCGACAAATAACGGCAGGGTTTTGAAGTCGCTGGGGTTCTTGCGGATCAGCATGCGCGGCATGTCGGCTCCTCCTTGCGTCGGGGTCGGCCGCGTCGGCGGCTTCAGGTTTTACGCAGAACCTGCGCAACGGTCGCCACGTTATGGGCCAAGTGCAGCGGATTGATGGTGCCGACAATAGCACTGGCAACCCCGTGATGGCCAAACACCAGTTCGAAGCTGGCGCGCACCGGATCGACCCCAGGGCTCAAGCACACATGCCCGCTGGCCAGCGCCTTTTTAACCAGAATGGCCTTGCCGTGGGCCGCGGCGTAATCGATCACCGGCCGCTCGGCCTGTTCATTGAGGTTGTAGGTGACCATCGCGCAATCACCGGTTTCCAAGGCCTTGAGCCCTCCTTCAACGGTTTTGCCCGACAAGCCGAAACCGCGAATCTTGCCCTCGCGTTTGAGTTCGGCCAGGGTCTCGTAGACCTCGCACTCATTGAGAACCGCAAGGTCATTGCCGTCAGAGTGCACCAGCACCAGATCGATAAAGTCCGTTTCAAGACGTTGCAGGCTGCGTTCCACCGAGCGCCGGGTATGTGCGGCGCTGAAATCATGACTCGACTGGCCGTCGACAAACTCTTCGCCGACCTTGCTGACGATCACCCAGTCCTGGCGCTGACCACGCAATAGCGGGCCAAGGCGTTCTTCACTGCGGCCATAGGCGGGGGCGGTGTCGATCAGGTTGATGCCCAGATCGCGGCTGAGCTTGAGCAGCATCTGCGCTTCGTTATCATCCGGAATCTTGAAGCCGCTGGGGTACTTGACCCCCTGGTCGCGGCCCAGCTTGACGGTGCCCAGCCCCAGTGGCGAAACCAGCAGGCCGGTACTGCCCAGCGGGCGATGGAAGTCGTGCAGGGTTGGCTGGCTCATGGCAACAGTTGCTCCCACGCGGTTTTTCCCAGGGGTGGACGTGGCAGCGGAGGGAGGGCCGGTGCATTGCCCGGTTTGATTCCGTCGTGCTCCAGCGCTTGCAGCACCCGGTCAGAGAAGTCCGGTGCCAGTGCCAGCTTGGTCGGCCAGCCGACCAGCAGACGGCCCTGGTCCGAGAGAAAAGCGTTGTCCGGGCGTACCAGCCCCGACTGCGCAGGCTCGGCACGGTTGACCCGCAACGTGGCCCACTGCGCCTGGCTCAGGTCAACCCAGGGCAGCAGGTTGCCCAGCTCTTTTTTCGCCACGGCGATTTGCTCGGCAGGTTCGCGAGCCACGCCATCGGCTTCGGCGATATCACCGCCCAGATACCACACCCACTCGCCATTGGCCGCGGGGTGAGTGGTTACCGTAATGCGTGGCTTGGGCCCACCGCCCAGGCAGTGGGCGTACAGCGGCTTGAGGCTGGGCCCCTTGACCAGCACCATATGCAGCGGGCGCAGTTGTTGGGCCGGAACGCTGATGCCGACACTGGCCAGCAGCTCGGCATTGCCGCCACCTGCACTGAACACAATACGCTGGGCGTGAATCTCGAGACCGTCGACCCGCAGGCCAATCAGTTCGTCGTTGTCAAACAGCGGTTCAATCACCTGCCCGGCCAGCAGGCCATCCCCCGCCAACTCCGCCAGACGCTCGATCAGGCTCGGGACGTCGACTACCAGCTCCGCCAGGCGATACACCTTGCCTTTGAAACGTGGATCTTGCAGGGCCGGGGGCAACTGGTCGCCCTTGACCTGATCGACCCGGCCACGCACGGCCTTGCTGGCAAAAAAGCTGGTGAGGTTGCCCGCGAGGGTGCCCGGCGACCACAGGTAATGGGCTTCGGAAAGAAGGCGCACACCACTCAGGTCGAGTTCGCCGTCGCCGGCCAGGGCTTCGCGCCAGCGGCGCGGCATATCGGCGATGGCTTCGGACGCCCCGGTCAGGGCACCGTGCAGCGCATATTTGGCGCCGCCATGAATGATGCCTTGAGATTTCACACTCTGCCCGCCCCCCAGGCTTTCACGCTCGACCACAATCGTGGAGAAGCCCTGGCGACGCAGGCGGGCATTGAGCCAAAGGCCGGCAACCCCAGCGCCGACAATCAGCACGTCGGTGGAAATAACAGATGGCATGGGCGACCTCGGCGTTTAAAGACAAAGACCGCAAGTATACAGCCTGATCCACAACCTGGCCTGAGCCTGTAAACCTGCGTAGCAGCTGCCGAAGGAACGAGGTGTGGTGTTTTCGTTGCTGGATTCAATGCCCCGCTGTTTTCGAGAACAGTTGAATCACCACCACCCCCAGCACAATCAGGCCCATGCCGAGCATGGCCGGGATGTCGAGTTTTTGCCCGTAGATAAACAGCGCTGCGACACTCACCATCACAATGCCCATACCCGCCCACACCGCGTAAGCCACGCCCACGGGAATGGTTCGCACCACCAGGGTCAGCATCCAGAATGCCGTGGCGTAACCGGCAATCACCAGGATCAGCGGCAGCGGTGTACTGAAACCCTTGATCGCTTTCATGGAGACGGTGGCGATGACTTCGGCGCAAATGGCAATGGCCAGGTAATAGTAGGCGTTCATGGTGGAGTCCTGAGTGTGGAGCGGGGCAATTTAGCAGCAAGGCATTCTAGTAGTTGTGAAAGTGTGTAGTGCGTTCTGGTTGCGACAGGGTAGGGAGTATTCGGTGCCATCATCGTGAATACTTTTTCAAGTAAACTCCGCACCCATGAATAGAACTCTCTACACCTTGCTGTTTCATCTGGGGCTGCCACTGGTGGCGATTCGATTGTGGCTGCGGGCGCGCAAGGCGCCCGCTTATGCCCGGCGTATTGGTGAGCGTTTCGCCTTGAATCTGCCGACCCTGCAGCCGGGGGGGATCTGGGTGCATGCGGTCTCGGTGGGCGAGAGCATCGCTGCCGCGCCGATGATTCGTGAGCTGCTAAAACGTTACCCACAGCTGCCAATCACAGTGACGTGTATGACACCCACCGGGTCCGAGCGGATCCAGGCGCTGTTCGCGAATGAGCCGCGTATTCAGCATTGCTACCTGCCTTACGACTTGCCGTGGGCGGCCGCGCGCTTTTTGAATCGCGTGCAACCCAAACTCGCGGTCATCATGGAAACCGAGTTGTGGCCCAATCATATCCATCAGTGTGCCAAGCGCGGCATACCGGTGGCGCTCGCCAATGCCCGCTTGTCGGCACGCTCGGCCAAGGGCTATGGCCGCTTCGCCCGCCTGACCCGGCCCATGTTGGAAGAAATGAGCCTGATTGCCGTGCAGACCGAAACCGAAGCCGAGCGCTTTCGTCAATTGGGTGCACGACCTGAGTGCGTTGAGGTCACCGGCTCGATCAAGTTTGACCTGACCATCGACCCCCAGCTGCTGGTCGATGCCCGGGAGCTGCGTGAGCAGTGGCAGGCTCTGGCTCGCCCGGTATGGATTGCAGCCAGCACCCACGAGGGGGAGGACGAGATTGTGCTCGCGGCCCATCGGCAATTGCTTGGCCATTACCCCAATGCGTTGCTGATGCTGGTGCCTCGGCACCCGGAGCGCTTCAATCAGGTATTCGAGCTGTGCCAGCGCGAAGGGTTTGCCACGGTGCGCCGTTCCAGTGGCGAGCCGGTCACCGCAAGTACCCAGGTCATGCTGGGTGATACCATGGGTGAATTGCTGTTTTTGTACGCGCTGGCAGACACCGCTTTTGTGGGGGGCAGTCTGGTTCCCAATGGCGGGCACAACCTGCTGGAACCGGCGGCGCTGGCCAAACCGGTGTTGAGCGGGCCACATCTGTTCAACTTTCTGGAAATCAGCGCGATGCTGCGCGACGCCGGAGCACTGGAAGAAGTGGACGACGCCCAAGGGCTGGCGCTGGCGGTACAGCGCTTGTTCGAGTTGCCGCAAGACGCCCGGCGCATGGGCCAGGCGGGCCTTAAAGTCATGCAGCGCAATCAGGGCGCCTTGCAGCGGTTGCTCGATGGCCTGGGACGGTTGATGTCGCGCTAGTCGGCCAGTGGCAGAAACCAGCGTTCGGCCAGGTCTTTACCAATCTGGCCGCGATGCACGTTTACGATGGCAGGGGCAGTTTTAGCCTTGTCCAGCTGGACGATGTAGCTGAATTTTCGCTGCTCTTTTGTCTTCAAGTGAGCGGCCGTGTAGTTCGCTTTCGGGGTATGGGCCTCGTCATAGTGAAAATGGGCATACCACAGCGGGCTGCCCTGGCGGTCGTTGACGGCGTACTCCTGCATGTAGTCCTGCCGCTCACCGGTTAACGGGATGCGCTTGCCTAGCCCCGCTATCTGGACCTGTTTCTCATCAATCAGGTACTGCAGGTTGCCATGGGTCGGCGGCAGTTCGAAGCTCAACTTGATGCGCATCTCCCTGCCTTCCCTGATCATTTTTTGGGCAGCACTGCGCATGCTGTCGATCAGGGTCTGATCGTCCTGGGACCTTGAATCCTCGGCTTGGGTCTGCAGGGCCAAGTGCAGTTCAGTGGCCAGCTTGTCGAGCTTATTGGCTTCGCGAATGAGTTCTTCCTCGACTTCCTGCGGGTAGCGGGTACTCATGCTGTGCACTGTGGCCTTGTGCAGATGCCACTCGGACAAGGCGTAAAGTTTGCGCGTATCACCCTTGATGATATTCAGTGCCCGTGTGCGCGGTGATTCAGTACGCACGGTTTTAATCTCGATCCATTCGTCCTCGTGCTGCAAATAAGTCGACAGTAATTGCTCGTCATAGTCTGAGCGGATTTCAATGACATCACTCAGCCATTCGTTGTCTGCGGGCCGGAGTTCGCCGATCAATTTGCCCTTGCCACGGACATGAATCACTTTTTTGGAGCGACTGCCAGCGGCAGGTGGTGTGCGCTTTCCAGGTCTTTGTGCGGGGGGCTGCGGGGGCGGCTTGATCTCGGCCGCCAGTTGGCGGGTGACATCCTGATAGAGCTCTGTCAGCAACAGACGAAGTTTTTTGAAGTACTCGGGATCCAGTTCATCGGCATACATCAAGCCAATGCCTTCCAGGGCATCCAGCGCCTGGCCGTAGTTCTCCACCAGGCTGTCCAGTACCTCCAGGCGTTTGTCAGCGTCGATTTCCAGAGTATTGAGCTGGTTATGGGTGTGGGTGTGCTCATTGAGCGGGTCAATGGCGCTATCAAGGCTTTCTTCTGTGAGACTGCTTGCGGAGGGGGTGGAGCTGGCCTGTTTCAGGCAGTCGAGCTGAAAACCCTTGAGGGTCAGGCTGGTATGTCCAGCCGCAGGTATTGAACGGGCCAGTTCGGTAGCGGCAGCGATGCCCGCTTCGCCGAAGTTGTACAACTGCTCCAGATAGCCGTCTCTTTGCTCGATACGTTCTATCGTGATCTCGTTGATTGCCACCTGCTCGCGGTTTGACTGTGCATACCCCTGGGGGTCTGCCTGTACCGCGGCCTCGATATCAGCGTCCTCTGCATTGAACTGCGGCCACTTGTTGATCAGGGCTCTTTGTTCGTTTGCCGAGACAACCAGGGAGATGATCCGGTTGTCGAAGGACTTCTCCAGCATGGAAATCACGATCGTTTCGTGAAAGGGGATATCAAGCTTGCTGCGTTCCTCGGCAGTGGCCAGCAATGCCTGGTAACCGCTCAACTCCGCGTGCAGTGCGGTTTTGAGCCTCTCGCGTAAAGCGGCGAGCTGCTCGGCAGTGAAGCGTGGGTCTGCCATTGCACTTCTCAGGGCGCTGTGGGTGATATCAACGGCCTTCTGCCGCGGAGCTTCAAGGGGGTAAAAGTCAGTCAGCTGTGTTTGCAGTTCACTTTTACGCCGGGCTTTTTGCGCTTGCAGGGACGCTATGCGTCTGGAGAGGCCCCCAGCCTGTAAACGCAGGCGGGTGTCTACAAACCAATTGCCTTTACCATCCGTTCTCAGGTTCGGGCCAATGCGATTGATATCGGTGTTTGAAGAGATGGCGACATTATCTTCGCTGTCGATGTGCACGGGGTACAGCCCTTCACCGAGCAAGGCGTGCCACTTCTGATCAATTAAATAAAGCCCCTTGAACATGCCGTCGGGTATCGGAGGCGGTAAAGTTTCGGGTCGCGCCACCTTGAAACTGGCCAACAGCTCGCGTCTGCTGGCAGTCAGGCGATCGCTGGCGCTGGCGATGCCCAAGTCCAGCTCGGTGCTGCGGGCACCAGGCAACTCGCCGGGCAGGGCCACGATGCCCGTGACAATTTTGGGCGGCTCCGGCTCCGGCCAGATTTCGGCGATACGGGCCGGCGCCTGCGCTCGCAAGGCCTTGCTCATTAACCCTTCTGGAAGTGGTGTGAGTTTCTGCAGAGCCGTCTGGGACTGGTGGAACAGCAACATGCCCAGGTTAAGCAATACATCGGCGGCTGCCAGCTCGCGAGTCGCGGCGTCACTGCTGGCAAGAGCGGGGATGTCCTGGCTGGCCAGTTTCGCGACACTCAGCAAACCGCCGGTCAGCATGATGGGGGGTGGCAAGCCCGGCAGCAGCAACAGGCTGTTGAAAATCAGGCTGCCACCTTCCAGTAGCACCCCCCAGCGGCTTTCCGTATTGGACACCGAATCTGTGTTCGCCTGCTCCACCAGCGCCCTGGCATTACAGCCAAAGAGGTACTGCATCAACTGGCCGTTCTGTAGAAATTGCAGTAACTCGTCGCTGCCGTTGGTGGCCAGCCTGGCAGGACCCGGCCGTTCAATCGGAGCGAACTCACTGCCCAAACCGAAGCGCAGGTAATGTGGCTCCTTGAAGCCGCCGTTGTCGTAGATCGGACGGGCAATGTCACTCAACCAGGTCAGTACGCTGGTTTGCAGAGGCGAGGGCTCGACAATGGCGTCCAGCAGTGCGTCGCGGGTGCTGAACTCCAGCAGTGATGGCGAGTAAAAAGGCCGGTACAGCACATGTGGCCCATACTCGACGTTGGCCGGCTCGATGATAAACATGTTGCCCACAATGTCGGGCAGGGCTTCGGGGTGGCGTAGCAGGGCCAAATGACGAATGACCACTGCCAGTCCTTCGACCTGTTGCTCAGCGGCGCAGGTGTGTACCACTGCGGCCACATGGCGGGCGCCCAGCGGGGTCAGGCCATTTTGTTTTTTCAGGCTCAGTTCCAGCGCTTCCATCGGCAGTTGCACGCTGGTTTGAGTGGCGAAAAACCTTTCGCGCACCAGGGCGTCGGGTGTGTTGCTCAACAGTGCGTTTTCAAGATACTTGGGGTACACCCTGCCGATATCGACCTTTTCGATCAGCCCGCCGCGTCGGGTGATGTAGTCGGGCGTCAACCATCCTGGCAGTGGCTCCCCCAGGCGATGGCGCAGGCTGAGTGCACCTTCGGGCCGACCGATCAGATTTTTCAGGGACAGCTCGGTCAGGCTCATGGTGGTGCTCTCCACGATGCCGATGGTCCCGGGCAGGCCGGTGGCGGACAGAAAAGTCAGCTCGATATCATTGGGTGCAAACTGATCCATGCGCTCTTGCATGGGGATATCTTGCTCGAATTGTCGCTGGTCGGCGCGCATTTGCCAGTGCAACGCGTCGGCGGCATAGGTGTGGATGTCGCTGATGCCATACAGGTAGGTCTTGCCTTCGCTGGCCTGTTTGGCGGCATACAGGGCAAGGCTGTAATGGCGATAGCGTGCGATGCTGGCCGCTGACGCGTTATTCAGCCATTCGGGCAAGTGGTTTTTGACCGTTGTAAGGCTCTGCAAGGTGGCTTTGGGCGCGTCGGCAAAGTATGCCGAGGTATCCGTGATGGACCTGTAAACCCTTTGCAGTGCCTGCCAGCCTATACTGGACGGCACTTTTAGCGTGGCTGTGCGTTCAAGTTGCCGGTTCAGAATGGCGGCGGCGCTGGCATCGAAAAAATTGCCCTCCAGCTCAAATTGCTTCATGCGAATTTCTTTTACGGTGTACGAGCTGATGATTTTCCTGGCCCAGGCCTGACCCAGTGTGTCCATGCTTTTAAAGGTGAGGGTGTCGCCGTCAGCTTTGCACATCATCACCTGGTTTCGGGTGACCAGAGCAATCCTTGTATTGAGCCCGGAGTAAACCACCTCAGGATTCAGCAGGGTGGCTTCGAGCCAATAGGCGCGCACAGCGTTCTCGCCATACAGGCGGATACGCTCTTCGAGGTCGGGCGTGGTGATGACCTGGTTGATGGCAGCAAGGGCGGCCGGGTTCAGACCGGTTTGCCGAATTGCACCAATTGTCAGGGTGTCCCGCATCACATCGCTGAGCCACCGCCAGCGGCTGGTGCCGGTATCGGTTTTTTTTGTCCACCACTGGTGCAGTGCATTCTGCAGGCCGACGGGCAGGCGCCAGGGGAGTTCCTTGACCAGGCTTTCGATAACCTGCATATCCAACTCACCGTCATCGGGCTTGAGCCAGTCGGGGGCGTTATCGGTCAGGTAGTAGGGTTGTGTGTTGACGGGGCTTAAATCCAGCGTGACACCGCTACCCAGGTAATCCAGCACCCGGGGCATGAACGGCTCCAGCGACCAGCCTCCACCGGGCCTGGGCACGGCCAGGCGGGTGCGTTCGAGGCTGATTCGCAGTGAGGGATAGCGCTGTGCAATGGCCGCTGCGAGCATTTGCCGGGCGACCGTTGTGAGTGGGGGCGGGTTGGCGAACTGTGCCCGTACGGCATTTTCGGGCAGGGCGAGGGAGGGCGAGGGGACTGTAGGCATGAGCGTTCCTGTGTTGCGTTCCAGAAGGTCATACGACCGATGCCGTATTAACTTCTGGAGCGTTCAAGGAACGGTGTTAGCTGGATATGTCAGCCAATCAAATTGCGCGAAAGTCAGTTGCCCGGCGAGCGCAGATTGGCTTCGGCGGCCTTGGCCAGGTCCGGTGGCAGAAAGTCCTTGTCCGGGTTGTAGTCGGCTTTCAAATAATGTGACAGCGCTTCCAGATCCCCCGGGTTCAACGTTCCTGCAGCCTGCTTGAGGCGCAGGTTGTCGAGGATGTAGTCGTAGCGGCTGTTGTTGTAATCACGTACCGAGTTGTACAGCTGGCGCTGGGCGTCGAGCACGTCGACGATATTGCGTGTACCCACCTGGTAGCCGATTTCCGTGGCTTCCAGTGCGCTCTGGTTGGAGATGATCGACTGTTTGCGTGCCTGCACCTGTTCAACGTCGGTGTTGACCGCGCGGTGCAGGTTGCGGGTGTTTTCCACCACCTGACGGCGCAAGGCTTCACGCTGTTGTTCGGTCTGGTCCAGGCGCGAGTACGACTCGCGCACCTGGGAGCTGGTCAGCCCGCCGCTATAGATCGGGATATTCAACTGCACGCCGATGCTGCGCTGGGACACGTCGCCGCCGTAACGCTGGTTCAGGGCGTTGGGGTTGCTCAAACCGAAAGCGTCGTTGTCGCCGGTTTTGTACTGTGCCACGGCATCGAGGGTTGGCGCATGGCCAGCCTTGCGCTGCTTGAGGGTTTCTTCGGCGGCGTTTACCGCGTAATTGCTGGCCAGCAGGTTGAGGTTCTGCTGCGCGGCGGTGTCTACCCATGACTTGGCGTCATTGGGCATCGGCGGCAGGATCGGCAAGGTGTGACGCATGCCTTCAATCGCATTGTACTGGCGGTTGGTCAGGGTGATCAGCGATTCAAAAGCGTCTTCGACCTGACGCTGGGCCAGCATCCGGTTGGCCCGCGCCGTATCGTAGCTGGCCTGGGATTGCAGCACGTCAGTCTTGTCCGACAGACCCACGTCAAAGCGCTCGCGGGACTGGTCCAGCTGGCGCTTGAACGCGGCCTCTTCGGCCTTGGTCGCCGCCAGTGTGTCCTGGGCGCGCAGTACCGAGAAGTAGGCATTGGCGCTTTGCAGAATCAGGTTTTGCTCGGTGGCCGAGAGTTGCAGTGCAGCCTGTTCGTTGATCGATTCGGCGGCTTTCAACTGGAACCAGCGGTCAATCCGGAAAATCGGCTGTGCCAGCGTGGCCTGGTAGACCATCGCGCTGCGGGTGGTGGTCAACGATGGCTGGTCGATGGCCGTGCGCACGTTGCTCGACTCGGCCCCCCCTGACAGGTTGGGCAGCAAGCCGGCACGGGCCTGGGGCACCACTTCCTTTTGCGCCTCGTAACCGGCGCGGGCCGCCGCCAGGTCGGCGTTGTTGTCGACCGCTTCGTGGTAAACGCTGACCAGGCCGTTTTGGCTGGACAATGGGGCGGTGGTTTCCAGCGCCATTGCGCTGGACGCCCAAGACACGGCGATAGCCAGTGATAGTTTGCGCAGCATGAGCGATCCCTAGTTCAAGAATGCGAAAAATGAAAGCCCGAGTCCGACTCGCGGTTTCAAGAAGTAGCGAGTGTAGTAGTGGTGGCACCTTGCAACAATGCCGTTCTTGCGCCTTTTATCACGCCATTGATTGAGGGGTTGGCGTTCTGCCTCACTCTTCTCTAGACTGGGCGCGTTCTTGTCGGGGTGCCTTGCTATGAGGCTGAGATCGAATAATTTCGGATCCCGTTGAACCTGATCAGGTTAACGCCTGCGTAGGGAACAAGATTTCTCGTCTCCCGGCGAGTCCTCTTGAGTGCTGTCCGGGATTGATTGGTCAAAAAATGATCAATCATTCGAGGCCGTCACTCAGCACCCAGTCCTTGGGTGCATCCGTACATTTTTCAGGTTCTCCCTCCGACAATCCGCCTGGATGCAGTCTGGAGAGCCGTGATGAGTACAAAACCAAAAAACGCGATCAATCTCAGTGATTCGGCCAAGGTCGATGAGCAGTCGGTCAAGCCGTTTACCCGCTCGCAAAAAGTCTACGTACAGGGTTCGCGCCCGGACATTCTGGTGCCGATGCGTGAAGTCAGCCTGGATGTCACACCTACCGATTTTGGCGGTGAAGTGAACGCCCCGGTATTGATCTACGACACTTCGGGCCCGTATACCGACCCGTCGGTGCAAATTGATGTGCGCAAAGGTCTGGACGATGTGCGCTCGGCGTGGATTGACGACCGTGACGACACCGAGCGCCTGCCGGGCCTGAGCTCCAACTTTGGGCAGATGCGCCTTGAAGATGCAGAGTTGACCAAACTGCGCTTCGCCCACGTGAAGAACCCGCGTCGGGCCAAGGCCGGTGACAACGTCAGCCAGATGCACTATGCGCGTCAGGGCATCATCACCGCCGAGATGGAATACGTCGCCATCCGCGAAAACATGAAGCTGCAGGAAGCCCGCGCCGCCGGTTTGCTTGACCAGCAGCATCCGGGCCACAGCTTTGGCGCGAGCATCCCGAAAGAAATCACCGCCGAATTCGTGCGTGATGAAATCGCCCGCGGCCGCGCCATCATCCCGGCCAACATCAACCACGTTGAGCTGGAACCGATGATCATCGGTCGCAACTTCCTGGTGAAGATCAACGGCAATATCGGCAACAGTGCGCTGGGCTCTTCTATTGAAGAAGAAGTGGCCAAGCTGACCTGGGGCATTCGCTGGGGATCGGACACGGTCATGGACCTGTCCACCGGCAAGCACATTCACGAAACCCGCGAGTGGATCATCCGCAACTCGCCGGTGCCGATTGGTACGGTGCCGATTTACCAGGCGCTGGAAAAGGTCAACGGCGTGGCCGAAGACCTGACCTGGGAGCTGTTCCGCGACACCCTGATCGAGCAGGCCGAGCAGGGCGTGGACTACTTCACCATCCACGCAGGTGTGCTGCTGCGTTATGTGCCGCTGACCGCCAAGCGCGTGACCGGGATTGTGTCCCGTGGTGGTTCGATCATGGCCAAGTGGTGCCTGGCGCACCACAAAGAAAACTTCCTTTACACCCACTTCGACGAAATCTGCGAAATCATGAAAGCCTACGACGTCAGCTTCTCGCTGGGCGATGGCTTGCGTCCGGGATCGATTGCCGACGCCAATGACGCGGCGCAGTTCGGCGAGCTGGAAACCCTTGGCGAGCTGACCAAGATCGCCTGGAAGCACGACGTGCAGTGCATGATCGAAGGCCCTGGCCACGTGCCGATGCAGTTGATCAAGGAGAACATGGACAAGCAGCTGGAGTGCTGTGACGAGGCGCCGTTCTACACCCTCGGCCCGCTGACCACCGACATTGCGCCGGGTTACGACCACATCACCTCGGGCATTGGTGCGGCGATGATCGGCTGGTTCGGTTGCGCCATGCTTTGCTACGTGACGCCCAAGGAACACTTGGGCCTGCCGAACAAGGATGACGTGAAGACCGGGATCATCACCTACAAGATCGCGGCCCATGCTGCCGACCTTGCCAAGGGTCATCCAGGCGCTCAGATCCGCGACAACGCCCTGAGCAAGGCGCGTTTTGAGTTCCGTTGGGAAGATCAGTTCAACCTGGGCCTGGATCCGGACACGGCGCGCTCCTATCACGACGAAACGCTGCCCAAGGATTCGGCCAAGGTCGCGCATTTCTGCTCCATGTGCGGGCCGAAGTTCTGCTCGATGAAAATCACCCAGGAAGTTCGTATCTACGCCGCCAACCAGCGTATAGATGCCATCGACGTGGATGTGGCCAAAGGCCTTGCCGAACAGGCCGAGCGCTTCAAGCAGGAAGGCAGTCAGCTGTACAAAAAAGTGTGATGTAAGCAGTCCCCTTGTGGGAGCGGGCTTGCTCGCGATTGCAGCACCTCGGTGATTCAGCTGCACCGAGTTGATTGCATCGCGAGCAAGCCCGCTCCCACAGGTTTTTTAGGCGGTTTTCTCTTTGTGGGATTCATTCCTTGAACACACCCGGTACTTACTCTCCCGACCTTGCTGTTCCTCTGGACCGGCGTGCATTCGGTGGTCGCGATTTGTTCTCCCTGTGGTTCTCCCTCGGCATTGGCCTGATGGTGTTGCAGACCGGCGCGTTGCTTGCGCCGGGGCTGGGACTGTCGGGTTCATTGCTGGCGATTTTTCTCGGCACGCTGGTGGGCGTGTCGCTATTGGCTTCGGTCGGTGTGATTGGCAGCGATACCGGCCTTTCGTCCATGGCTGCGCTCAAGCTCAGCCTGGGCAGCCGCGGTGCCATGCTCCCGGCCATGCTCAACGTGCTGCAACTGATCGGCTGGGGCTCGTTTGAAATCATCGTGATGCGCGACGCGGCCAGCCTGCTTGGCGCCCGGGCTTTTGGCGAAGGCAGCCTGTTGAGTAACCCCCTGTTGCTGACGCTGTTGTTCGGCGCCTTGGCCACCTTGCTTGCGGTGAGCGGGCCATTGACCTTTGTGCGCAAGATTCTGCGCAAATGGGGTATCTGGTTACTGCTGGCGGCCTGTCTATGGCTGACCTGGAACCTGTTTGCCAAAGCCGATCTGCCAGCGCTGTGGGCGCAAAAAGGCGATGGTTCGCTGCCGTTCGCAGTGGGTTTTGACATTGCCATTGCCATGCCGCTGTCGTGGTTGCCGCTGATTGCGGATTACTCACGCTTCGGCAAGCGTGCACAAAACGTGTTCGGCGGCACGGCCTTGGGCTTCTTTATCGGTAACTTCTGGCTGATGAGCCTGGGCGTGGCTTACACCCTGGCATTCGCCCCGAGTGGTGAAGTGAATGCGCTGCTGTTGGCGCTGGCAGGGGCCGGGCTGGGGATTCCGCTGCTGCTGATTTTGCTCGATGAGTCGGAAAACGCATTTGCCGATATTCACTCGGCGGCGGTGTCAGGCGGGATTCTGTTGCGTTTGAAAGTCGAGCATCTGGCCCTGGCCATCGGCGTGGTCTGCACCTTGATCGCCTGCTTTGCGCCGCTGGCGCAGTACCAGAACTTTCTGTTGCTGATTGGTTCGGTGTTCGCGCCATTGTTCGGCGTGGTGCTGGTGGATCACTTTATCCTGCGCCAGCGCAGTGCCCGGGTTGCGCCTGAGTTGTGGCGCTGGCCGACGCTGCTGGCCTGGCTGGGCGGGGTGCTGACCTATCACCTGCCGGCGAACGTGCTGCCGGATGTAGGCGCAACATTGCCCGCGTTGTTGCTGGCCGGCGGGTTGCAGTGGCTGTTGGGGCGCGGGTCAAAAACGGCCTAGCACACTGTGGGAGCGGGCTTGCTCGCGATGCTGGCGACGCGGTTTTCAAGTGAGACCGTATCGATCCCATCGCGAGCTAGCCCGCTGCCACAGGGGCGGTTGGCGTTACCCGCGACCCGGAAACCACTCTGGCTTTAAAATCCCGTTCAAACGCGAGTACGGAATCTTCAACTCAACATGGCCCTCAGAGTACGGCGCAATGCTGTACACGTCGTACTTGAGCACTACGTTGTCTTTGAGCAGCGCCACATGCGGGGTTTTCTCGAACGGCCAGTTTTTCACGAACTCCGGATCGCTGCCGTAATGGCTGCTGATCAGCCAGTTGTTGTGAGCCACTTTGGCTGCACCCCAGAAAGCCTGTTCCTGACCCGGCAGCAGCATGTCCTGCAGGGTCACGTCCTTTTGCTGTGAGCGCGAGTAGTTGATAAAGCCGCGGCCCGGCATGCCATGGGCGCCCCCGGTATCCAGGTAGCTGGAAAGCTCGACAATCACCAGACCGTCATGCTGCTCGCGTACCTTGGCCTGCAAATAAGTGCTGTTACGGCTGTCGGCCGTACGCAGGAAGTGTTCGCGATAGGCGTTGAGCGAGGGCGCCAGTTTGTCCTCAGGCGAATTGACGGTCATTCGCAACAGGCGATTTTCGATCAGCGCATCGAGCTTGGGGGCGTCGGGAAAATGCAGTGTATCGATGTTCACCAGCGGGCAATCCTGGCCGGTGCAGCCTGCCTTGACTTGCTCAGAAGCGTCATTGGCAAACGCCAACGGCTTTTGCACCGCAGGCTGGAACACGCTTTGGCAAGCGCCCAGGGTCAGGGCGATGCAAGTCATGGAAGCAAACTTTAAAAGCGACATGGTCGTCCTTCATCGTCGGAAGAGTGGGGGAGTGATGGTGGTTCGACTGCCAGCATGGGCATCGGTTCGCCACTAAGCTTATGTAGAGCCAATTAGAGTTGTTTTGCAGGCGATCCGTCTATCCCCGTGTTAGAAAAGAGGCTGCATCCGCAGTCTCTGGCGCGTTAGGATGCGCGATGCCGAGGGTCCGCCCACGGTGAAATTCGCCAGCAAGGGGTTTGTAATGACTGACATCACCAAGGCCAGGCCAAGCACCGTCGAGATCGTAAAGCGCGAGAACGGTTATCAGGGTTTTTACAAGCTTGATCGGGTGCATCTGCGACACGAACTCTTTGCCGGAGGCATGAGTCGCGAGATCAGTCGTGAGGTGTTTGTACGACATGATGCAGTCTGTGTGCTGCCCTACGACCCGCAGCGTGATGAAGTGGTACTGATCGAACAGTTCCGCGTCGGCGCCCTGGGCAAGACTGACACGCCCTGGCTGATCGAGCTGGTTGCCGGGCTGATCGACAAGGCTGAAGTGCCCGAGGAAGTGGCTCACCGTGAAGGTGAAGAAGAGGCCGGGCTGACGTTCTCGTCGTTGTGGCCGATCACTCGCTACTTCCCGTCGCCGGGGGGCAGCACCGAGTTTGTTCATCTCTATCTCGGGCGTTGCAGCACTGAGGGCGTCGGGGGCTTGCATGGTCTGGAGGAAGAGGCAGAAGATATTCGTGTAACGGTATGGGCGTACGAAGATGCGCTGCAAGCAGTACGTGATGGGCGTATTTCCAATGCAGCGAGCATTATTGCCCTGCAATGGCTGGCGCTTAATCGCGCTGAAGTGAGGGGGTTATGGTCGTAAATGGGGTTCGCGATCGTTATCGGGTCGATCTGATCGGGCTGCAGGCCGCTTGCGAGGCCAACTATGCGCGTCTGATGCGTTTGTTGCCCGAAATGCGCGAGCAACCCGGCCCGCGCCAGATTGCCGTGACCCAGGGCGATCAGATGCTGGGCGTGCTGACGCTGGAGGTGATCCTCGATTGCCCGTACACCAGCACCCTGCGTGTCAGCCAGGAGCACAGCTTGCCGTGGTTGCCGGTGCCTCAATTGCAGGTGCAGGTGTATCACGATGCGCGCATGGCCGAAGTGGTCGCGGCCGAGCATGCGCGGCGCTTTCGCAGCATTTATCCCTACCCCAATATCGCCATGCACCAGCCCGACGAAAAGGCCCAGCTCAATGTGTTTTTGGGTGAGTGGCTAAGTCATTGCCTGGCCTGTGGCCATGAGTACGCAGATGTGCGCTGAAATCCTGGCAAGCGCACCAAAAAACTGGCCTCTGGATCAAGGCGCTTACTCCCATAATGGCCATACTCAATGGCATAATCGCGCCATTCACTGACCCTCCCCGGGAGAGCCACCTTGCCGAATGTATCCACGCTGACCACCGAAGACCCGGTGCTGCTGGTGCAGCTCTCTGACAGCCACCTGTTTGCAGAAGCGGATGGCTCGCTGCTGGGGCTCAAGACCGCGCAAAGCCTGCAGCAAGTGATTGATCTGGTGCAGGCCGAGCAGCCGCATATTGACGGCCTGCTGGCCACTGGTGATCTGACCCAGGACGGCAGTGTCGAGGCTTATCAACGCTTTCGCACACTGACCGCGCCGTTGGCACCCTTTGGCCGCTGGATCCCCGGCAACCACGATCAAGTTGCGCAGATGCGTGAAGCGGCCGTGCAAAGCCGTCTTCTGGAGCCGGTGGTCGATATTGGCAATTGGCGCATTACGCTGCTCAACTCGGCTGTTCCCCACTCCACCCCCGGTTACCTGGAGGACGATCAGTTGCAATTGCTGGCCCAGTCCTTGAGCGAAGCCCCCGATCGCCATCACCTGGTGTGCCTGCATCACCACCCGGTGTCGGTGGGCTGCCCGTGGCTGGAGCCGATCGGTCTGCGCAATGCCAAAGAATTCTGGTCGGTCATGGACCGTTATCCCCAGGCCCGGGCGGTACTGTGGGGGCATGTTCATCAGGCGTTCGACCAGCAGCGCAACGACGTTCGATTGCTAGCCACGCCCTCTACCTGCATCCAGTTCGCGGTGGGCAGCCCAGACTTCAAGGTCAGCGGCGAGGCACCGGGCTATCGCTGGCTGCGCTTGCAACCGGACGGCACTCTGCAAACCGGCGTGTCGCGCCTGGCGGATTTCACCTTTGAGCCGGATTACAGCGCCAACAATTACTGAATTATCTTGAAGCGAGTCATTGCCCCTGAGTCAGGCTAAACTGCGCGCCTTTATTGTTGCTGTGTTCAGCTTAACGGGTCTTCGGGGGTCATCGCATGTCAGGTTCCATCTTGTATATCCACGGGTTCAACAGTGCCCCCGAGTCCAAGAAAGCCATGCAGTTGACGTCGGCTATGCACGGCATGGGCCTTGGCGGGCAACTGCGGGTGCCTGCCCTGCACCATCATCCGCGCCAGGCCATTGCCCAATTGCAGGGCGTAATCAGTGAGCTTGGCAGCCCATTGCTGGTCGGCAGCTCGCTCGGCGGCTACTATGCGACATGGCTGGCCCGCCAATACGGCCTCAAGACCTTGCTGATCAATCCGGCCGTCAGCCCGCACCGGATGTTCGACGGCTATCTGGGCACGCAAACCAATCACTACAGCGGCGAAACCTGGGAACTGACCCTCGATCACGTGCAGGCGCTGGCAGAACTTGAAGTGCCAGCCCCTCAGGACGCGCAGCGTTGTCAGGTGTGGTTGCAGACAGGCGATGAAACCCTGGACTACCGCTACGCTGAACAGTACTACGCGGCATGTACGTTGCGTATTGAGGCGGGCGGTGATCACAGTTATCAGGGCTTTGCCCAGCAGCTGCCCGACTTGCTGAACTTTGCAGGGATCGGCGCCGAACAGTTTGAAACCATCGACTTCGCGGCCCTTTAAGGCGCCCGTCGAATGGCCCTTTTTTTCACTTACGACTAACGACGAGACCCTATGGCCACTCCCAGCGCTAGCTCTTATAACGCCGACGCCATCGAAGTCCTCTCGGGCCTCGACCCGGTGCGCAAACGCCCCGGCATGTATACCGACACCAGCCGGCCCAACCACCTGGCCCAGGAAGTCATCGACAACAGCGTCGACGAGGCCCTGGCCGGTCACGCCAAGTCGGTCAACGTCATCCTGCACGCCGATCATTCGCTGGAAGTCAGCGATGACGGGCGCGGCATGCCGGTGGACATCCACCCTGAAGAGGGTGTGCCGGGCGTCGAGCTGATCCTCACCAAGCTCCACGCCGGCGGCAAGTTCTCCAACAAGAACTACCAGTTCTCCGGCGGCCTGCACGGCGTGGGCATCTCGGTGGTCAACGCGCTGTCGACGCTGGTACGGGTCAAGGTCAAGCGTGACGGCAACGAGTACCAGATGACCTTTGCCGATGGCTATAAAGCCACCGATCTGGAAATTATCGGTACGGTTGGCAAGCGCAACACCGGCACCAGCGTGTACTTCGCGCCGGACCCGAAATACTTCGATTCACCCAAGTTTTCCGTCAGCCGCCTCAAGCACGTGCTCAAGGCCAAGGCCGTGCTATGCCCGGGGCTGCTGGTTACGTTCGAAGACAAAAACACCAACGAAAAGGTCGAGTGGCATTACGAAGACGGCCTGCGCTCGTATCTGGTCGATGCAGTCAGCGAGTTTGAACGCCTGCCCGACGAGCCGTTCTGCGGCAGCCTGGCCGGTAACAAGGAAGCCATCGACTGGGCCTTGCTGTGGCTGCCCGAGGGCGGCGACAGCGTGCAGGAAAGCTACGTCAACCTGATCCCTACGGCCCAGGGCGGTACCCACGTCAACGGCCTGCGCCAGGGCTTGCTCGATGCCATGCGCGAGTTCTGCGAGTTCCGCAGCCTGCTGCCGCGGGGTGTCAAGCTGGCGCCTGAAGATGTGTGGGAGCGCATTGCGTTCGTGCTGTCGATGAAAATGCAGGAACCCCAGTTCTCGGGTCAGACCAAAGAGCGTCTGTCATCCCGTGAGGCGGCGGCATTTGTCTCGGGCGTGATCAAGGACTCCTTCAGCCTGTGGCTCAACGCCAACCCCGAGTTGGGCATGCAACTGGCCGAACTGGCGATCAACAACGCCGGGCGCAGGCTCAAGGCCAGTAAAAAGGTCGAACGCAAGCGCATTACTCAGGGGCCGGCCTTGCCGGGCAAGCTGGCGGACTGCGCCGGGCAAGACCCGATGCGCTCCGAGCTGTTCCTGGTGGAAGGTGATTCTGCAGGCGGCTCGGCCAAGCAGGCGCGGGACAAGGAGTTCCAGGCGATCCTGCCGTTGCGCGGCAAGATCCTCAACACCTGGGAAGTCGACGGCAGCGAAGTGCTGGCGAGCCAGGAAGTGCACAATATCGCTGTGGCCATCGGTGTCGATCCGGGCGCGGCCGATATGAGCCAGTTGCGTTACGGCAAGATCTGCATCCTTGCCGACGCCGACTCCGACGGCCTGCACATTGCTACTTTGCTCTGTGCATTGTTTGTGCAGCACTTCCGCCCGCTGGTGGATGCCGGTCACGTCTATGTGGCGATGCCGCCGCTGTACCGCATCGACCTGGGCAAGGAGATCTTCTACGCCCTGGACGAAGCCGAGCGCGACGGCATTCTTGACCGTCTTGTCGCCGAGAAAAAACGCGGCAAGCCGCAAGTCACACGATTCAAGGGGCTGGGTGAGATGAACCCGCCACAGCTGCGCGAAACCACGATGGATCCGAACACCCGTCGCCTGGTGCAACTCACTCTTGAAGACTTCGCCGCCACGTCAGAAATGATGGACATGCTGCTGGCCAAGAAACGCGCCGGTGACCGCAAGTCCTGGCTCGAATCCAAAGGCAACCTGGCGCAGGTGCTGGCCTGATGCGCAGTGCCTTGCTGGGCTTGTTCTGTTTGGGTGCTGCGCCGGTCATGGCCGATACCTGGCCAGAACTGGCGTTGCAGTCAGAGCATCCGGTTGAAGGCATGCGCGGTGGCAATCTGTCCGGGCTGGCATTATGTTCGGGTGAGCTGTGGGCGGTGTCTGATCGTGATGATGATCAGATTTATCGCCTCGATACCCGCGAATCTCTGTGGCAGGCCGAAGCCTTGCCTGTCGATGTGCCGCCAGCGCCGGAAAGCGGCTTGCCGTGGGGCGTGCGCATGATGGGCAAGGCCATCAGCCCGTTGCGCGGCGGCGAGCTGGACTTTGAAGGGATCAGTTGCGATGAGGCGGGCAACCGGTTCGTGGTCAGTGAGTCCCATGCAGCGGTACTGCAAATCCCTCAGGCCGGGGCGCCTTCATGGCTTAAAATCGACCCGGCGCTGGTGCGTCAGGCCCGTGCCAGCGGCATGTTGCTGCATTTCAATGCGCTGTTTGAGGGGATTGCCGTCAACTCGCAGGGTAATCAGATATGGCTGGCGGCCGAGCGTGAGCGCCGTGGCTTGCTGACGATTCGCAAAAAACAGAGTGTATGGGACTGCGAAAACGGCTGCGTGCTGATGAGCGAAGGCGGTCTTGAACAGCCGCCGACGCAACTCAACGCCAAGGCCCAGGCAAAGGACTTTGCCGACCTGGCGCTGTTCGAGGACAAGCTGTTTACCCTTGAGCGCATGGCCTATCGTATTTGCCGGCGTACCCCGAATACGGGCGAGATCGAACGCTGTTGGTCGTTTGCCAATGATGCCCTGACCGATGCCCGGCGTTACAACACCGGCTATGGCAACACCGAGGCCCTGAGCCTGGATGCCAAGGGCGCCTGGGTCGGGGTCGACAACGGCAGCCATAGACGCGCCGATGGCGAAAAACGTCCCATCGTCTGGCGCTTTGCTGCACCGCAAGGTGGCTGGAGTGCCAAACAATGAGCCAGCAAGCACCGGGCAAAGGCGTGGGGCGTATCTTCATGATCGTGGCCTGGTGCGCGGGCCTGTACCTGGCCACGCAGTTTTTCGGGCGCTGGGAACAGCGTCAGCAAAACCCCAATACCGAAGTGACCTCGCAGCAAGGCGAGGGTTATATCGAAGTCAAACTGCTCGGCAACGTGCAGGGCCATTTCGTCGCCAGTGGCCGGATCAACAACGTGCCGGTGGAATTTTTACTCGATACCGGTGCCACCGATGTGGCAGTACCGCTGGATCTGGCCAGGCAACTGGCACTGCCCAAGGGCCTCCCGGTGACCCTGAGCACCGCCAATGGCCGCACCCAGGGCTACCAGACCCGCATCGATCGCCTGCAGCTGGGCGCCATTGTGCTGCGCGATGTGCGAGCTGTAGCGGCCCCCGGGCTGGACGGCGAGCAGGTGCTGCTGGGCATGAGTGCGCTGAACAAACTTGAATTTACCCAGCGCGGCGGCACCATGCTGCTGCGCCAGACAACGAACTGAATGAGGTCCGCATGAGCGACTCCCTTGATCTCAGCCTGGACGGCGTAGAACGCCGGTCACTGGCCGACTTCACCGAACAGGCCTACCTCAACTACTCCATGTACGTCATCATGGATCGGGCCTTGCCGCATATCGGCGACGGCCTCAAGCCCGTACAGCGGCGTATTGTTTACGCCATGAGCGAGTTGGGCCTGGACGCTGACTCCAAGCACAAAAAATCGGCGCGTACCGTCGGTGACGTGCTCGGTAAATTCCACCCTCACGGCGACTCGGCCTGCTACGAAGCGATGGTGCTGATGGCACAGCCGTTCAGCTATCGCTACACCTTGGTCGACGGCCAGGGCAACTGGGGTGCGCCGGACGATCCCAAGTCGTTCGCCGCCATGCGTTACACCGAAGCTCGCCTGTCGCGTTACTCCGAGGTCCTGCTCAGCGAATTGGGCCAGGGCACGGCGGACTGGGTACCGAACTTTGACGGTACCCTCGACGAACCTGCGGTTTTACCGGCACGTTTGCCCAATATCCTGCTCAATGGCACCACCGGCATCGCCGTCGGCATGGCCACCGATGTACCGCCGCACAACCTGCGTGAAGTGGCGGCGGCGTGCGTGCGTTTGCTCGACGAGCCGAAAGCCACGGTTGAGCAATTGTGCGAACACATTCAAGGCCCGGACTACCCGACCGAAGCTGAAATCATCACCCCGCGCGCCGACCTGCTGAAGATCTATCAGACCGGCCGTGGTTCGGTGCGCATGCGTGCGGTGTATCACATCGAAGACGGCGACATCGTGGTCACTGCACTGCCGCATCAGGTGTCGGGTGCCAAGGTGTTGGAGCAGATCGCCGCGCTGATGCAGGCCAAGCCGACCAAGCTGGCGATGGTAACCGACCTGCGCGATGAGTCCGACCATGAAAACCCGTGCCGTATCGTCATCATTCCGCGCAACAACAAGGTCGATCTCGACGAGCTGATGCAGCACTTGTTCGCTGTCACCGAGCTTGAGTCCACGTTCCGGGTCAACATCAATATCATCGGCCTGGACGGCAAGCCGCAGCTGAAAAACCTGCGTGCCCTGCTGGTGGAATGGCTGGAATTCCGCGTCAACACCGTGCGCCGTCGCTTGCAGTTCCGCCTCGATAAAGTCGAGCGCCGCCTGCACCTGCTGGACGGTTTGCTCACCGCTTACCTGAACCTCGATGAAGTGATCCATATCATTCGCACCGAGGAACACCCCAAGGCTGAGCTGATTGCACGCTTTGCCCTGAGTGAAACCCAGGCTGATTACATCCTTGATACGCGCCTGCGCCAACTGGCCCGTCTGGAAGAGATGAAGCTGCGCGACGAGCAGGATGCACTACGTAAAGAGCAAGCCAAGCTGCAAGCCCTGCTGGGCAGCGAAGCCAAGCTGAAAAAGCTGGTGCGCACTGAACTGCTGGAAGACGCCAAAACCTACGGCGATGATCGTCGTTCGCCAATCGTGGCCCGCGCAGAAGCCAAGGCCCTGTCGGAAAACGAGCTGGTGCCGACTGAAGCGGTCACGGTGGTGCTCTCGGAGAAAGGCTGGGTACGTTGCGGTAAAGGCCACGACCTGGACGCTACCGGCCTGTCCTATAAAGCGGGGGATGGTTACAAAACCGCCGCTGCCGGGCGTTCCAACCAGTTTGCGGTGTTTATCGACTCCACGGGGCGCAGCTACTCAGTGGCTGCGCACACCTTGCCGTCGGCCCGTGGTCAGGGCGAACCGCTGACCGGTCGTCTGACCCCGCCTCCGGGCGCGACATTCGAGTGCGTGCTGTTGCCGGAAGACGACGCGTTGTACGTGATCGCCTCCGATGCCGGTTATGGTTTTGTGGTTAAGGGTGAAGACCTGCAAGCCAAGAACAAGGCCGGTAAAGCGCTGCTCAGTCTGCCCAAAGGCGCGCAGGTGATGCAGCCGCGGCCGGTGTCCGATCGCGAGCACAACTGGCTGGCGGCGGTGACCACTGAAGGGCGCCTGCTGATTTTCAAGGTCAGCGACTTGCCGCAGCTGGGCAAGGGCAAGGGCAACAAGATCATCGGCATACCCGGCGATCGCGTGGCCAGCCGCGAAGAGTACGTGACCGACATCGCGGTACTTCCAGACAATGCCGCATTGGTATTGCAGGCGGGCAAGCGTACCTTGACGCTCAAGGCGGATGACCTGGAACACTACAAAGGTGAGCGTGGCCGTCGTGGCAACAAACTGCCTCGTGGGTTCCAGCGTGTGGATGCCTTGTTGGTAGAAACCCCCAATTAAGCCTGTTTAGTGCGCCCGGCCTGCGTTTTTAAGCGCAGATCGGCGCGACAGCGCTGGAGTCATGCCCAATATTCGCGGATGATATGCCGCGTTAGCGGCACGGCTTATGGCAATGTGCTTTGCGAGCCTTTCGAGAATTACACTGCGGCTCGCCCTGAGGCGGCCACCTGGATGGAATGATGAACGTTCTACGCCTTCCTATAATTGCGTTGCTGACCGGTGTGCTGGGTCTGGCGGGGTGCAGCACGCACCAGCCGGCGGCCTTGTACCAACTGGACAGCGGCAGCCCCGGCCAGCCCGCGCAAAGCGCCGGCATGGCTGTGGTACTTGGCCCGATCAGCGTGGCCGACTACCTGCAACGTGAAACCCTGCTGCAACGCCAGCCTGATGGCAGTTTGAGCGCTGCGACTGACGGACGATGGGCGGGTAGCCTGTCGGCAGATATCGACCAGCTGCTGGTGCGCCAACTGGCATGGCGCCTGGACAGCCAGCGTGTGGTCCAGGCCCCGGCACCTGCGGGCTTCAGCCCGGATGTGCAAGTGTTGTTGTCGATCACTCGGCTGGACTCGGGCAAGGACCTGCCTGCAGTGCTGGACGCACAATGGCGCTTGATTGACCGTCGCGGGCAAGTGCGTGACAACCGCATCGTGCACCTGGAGCAGCCGCACGGGGGCAGTACGGCGGACCAGGTCAAGGCTCAGGGCAAGTTGTTGCAACAGTTGAGCGAGCAATTGGCGGTGGCACTCAAGCCTCTGGCCAACCAGCCGCCTCTGGTGGAAGCGCCCAAGGCGCCGTCCAAGGCAGCCCCCAAGCAGGGTGCGGATAAACCTCGTATCCCGATGGCCTCACCGATACGCACGGATATGGAAATCTTCCGCTTCTGAGGCTGTAGCCAGAAACAAAAAAATCCCGCACATGTGCGGGATTTTTTATGGCAGGTCAAAAGCCCCTCACCACGCCTCTCCCTCCGGGAGAGGGCCAGGGTGAGGGTGCTCTTGGCTTTGGCTACCCGCGACTCTCGTGCATCCGCGCCAGCTGGCGCTCCAGCATCGAAGGGTAAGGCTCCATCAGGCGCTCTACGCAGCAGGCGCCTTCCGGGCTGGCAATCGGGCGGATTCGGGCGCGCTGGCGGATCAGCGGGTCATCGCTGATCTTGCGCTCTACCAGCAACAGGTTGCGGCTGTGTTGCGACAAGGCCAGTGCATCCTGCGCCGTTTCGGTCAGCAGCAGGTCAATCTGACTCATGCCGCTCAGGCCTTCACCCAGCACCAGGCCCAGTTGCAATTGCAGGGTAATGCCGCTGTCTGCCACTTCGATTTGCAGGGCGTGACCCAATGCACGCAGCAGCTCGCCGCAGCAAATGGCGTTGGTCAGGTAGTCGTCGCCGCTGTCTTCACTGTGGAACAGCATCAGTGTGCTGCCATCGTTCAGCGTATGCAGTTCGCTTTGGTACAGCGAGGCTGCCTGGTTCAGACAATCACGATAGCGTTCCAGCAGTTCCATCAATCGGGCGCGGGGCAGGCGGCGCAATTGCTCTTGTGCCCCCAGTTGCACCGCGAGTACGGCACTCGGTTGCGGCGCCGCAGATGCGACCGGTTTTGGTTTGGCCAGGGCAACCGGCGCGGCACTCGCCGTGCTGGTGTCGCGCAGGTCGGCAAACGGGTCTTCGTCGTCGTTCTCGTCTTCTTCGGTGCTCACCAACTGTCGAGGTGCAGCCTTGGGCGCAGGTGCCGCTGCAGTCTCATCGAACGTCGGGTCACTCAGGTTGCGCACTTCAAAGCTCGGCTCGTTGTCTTCGGCCTCTTCGTAGTCGCTGTCGTCGTAGTCGTCTTCTTCTGGTTCCGGCTCGGGCTCTGGTGCCGGAGGGGCCAGGCGGGTGTGGAGCTGACGAGCCAGGTCGCCGATCTCATCCTGGCGCTGGATGGCCGGGGTGTAAGGATCGGGTTCGCGCAGCCATACCCGCAGTTGCAGCAGGGGCGTGGTGATATGACGGCCCAGACGCAAGCTTAAGGCCAGGGCAAGGGCCAGCAGGATAGCACTCAAAATGCCCATGCTTTGCAGGCTGATGGTCATCGGCTGCTCGAACTGGTGCATGTCCAGGCTGATGCGCAGATGCCCGGCGGTCACATCCTGAAAGGTGATCTTGGTTTGATACACACCCTCGGTTTCGCCCAGCAGGCCATTTTTGGGACGTTGCCCGGCTTCGGCGAGGATACGGTTATCCACGCTATAAATGGCCGCGTGGGCCACCAGCGGGTTTTTGGTCAGGTTGTTGAGCAGCACGTTGAGGCTGAGGATGTCGTTCGACACCAGCAGCTCGGTCGCCGAGGTGGCGGTTTGCGTGGTCAGGCTTTGCCCCAGGGCGTCGGCCTGTTCGTGCATGGCCTGCTTGAATTGCAGGCCCATGACCACGGCATAGATGACCAGTGCCAGGGCGACCAGGATCACGTTATGGCTGGCGATACGCAGAGCAAGCGGAACGCGGCGATCGCGCAGGGCCCGGAAGATCAGCAGGAAGAAGTTATCGGTTTTGACAGGCGATGGCCGGTTCACTGAGCGCGGCTCTTAGTCCGTTAAGTTGGTGCGCAGTATAGCGAGCGGCCTGAGGGCGGCAAAGCCTTGGCGGTGCCCGATGGTCACTGAAAGTGGGTAGAATGCGTTTTTTTTAGCGAATGGGGGTGTGCCTTGCGCGAAATCGTCCTGATAAACATCACAGGTGAGGACCGTCCGGGTCTCACTGCGGCCATTACCGGTGTACTGGCCAGCAATGGTGTGAATATTCTCGACATCGGTCAGGCCGCCATCCATGGCGTTTTGTCATTGGGTTTTCTGGTCGAAATTCCACAAGCCGAGCTGGTTTCGGCAGTGCTCAAGGACCTGCAGCCCTTAATCGCGAAGGAAGGTTTGCAGCTGCGTTTCGACCCGATCAGCGAAGAGCATTACCAGCGCTGGGTCCACGAACAAAGCCAGACCCGGCATGTGGTCACGCTGATGAGCCGCCAGGTGACCGCCCATGAGCTGCAGCGCGTGACATCGGTGATCAGCCAGCACGGTTTGAACATTGAGCAGACGGATCGCCTGTCCGGTCGCGTGCCGCTGGATGCGTCGACCGAGTCGAGCAAAAGCTGCATCGAGCTGCGTGTGTGTGGCGAGCCTGTGGATGTTGACGCGCTGCGTGCCGATTTCTTCAACCTGGCCCAGGAGCTGGGCGTGGATATCGCCCTGCAGGAAGACACCCTGTTCCGTCGCAATCGCCGCCTGGCGGTGTTCGACATGGACTCGACGCTGATCGAAGCTGAAGTGATCGACGAGCTGGCCAAGGCGGCAGGCGTGGGGGATCAAGTGGCGGCCATCACCGAGCGCGCGATGGCTGGCGAACTGGATTTCAAGGCCAGTTTCAAGGAGCGCATGGCGCTGCTCAAGGGCCTGGACGTGGGCGTGCTGGATGCCATCGGTGCTTCGTTGCGCCTGACCGAGGGCGCTGAAGTGCTGTTCGCCGAGCTCAAGCGTCTGGGTTACAAAACTGCGATTCTGTCAGGCGGTTTCACCTACTTTGCCAAACAAGTGCAGGCCAGGCTGGGCATCGACTATGTCTTTGCCAACGAACTGGAAGTGGTGGACGGCAAGGTGACCGGTGTTGCGGTCGAACCGATTGTTGATGCCCAGCGCAAGGCAGATTTGCTGCGCGAACTGGCACAAAAGGAAGGCTTGAGCCTGGAGCAGACCATTGCGGTCGGTGATGGCGCCAATGATTTGCCGATGCTGGCGATTGCCGGGCTGGGTGTGGCATTCCGTGCCAAGCCGCTGGTCAAGAAATCGGCCAAGCACGCAATTTCGACTTTGGGCCTGGATGGCGTGCTGTACCTGCTCGGTCAGCGTGACCGTAACAGCCAGGGCTGAGCCCCCCTGTAAATGACCTGTGGGAGCGAGCTTGCCCGCGATTGCATCACCTCGGTGAATCAGATGCACCGAGTTGCCAGCATCGCGAGCAAGCCCGCTCCCACAGGGTTATGGGTTATTCGGCGTGCGCCGGTGCACCCATTTTCTGACCCATCATCACCGGCGTTCCTGCCGTCAGGTCTTCGGCCCATTTCACCTGATCCGCGCCAAACAGCACGATCGCCGTCGAACCCAGTTTGAAACGACCCAGCTCGGCACCTTTTTCCAGGTGGATCGGCGCACGGGCAGCTTCGTCGTAACGGAAGGTTTTCAGCTCGCGTTTCGGCGGGGTAACCAGACCGGCAAACACGGTTTCAATGGATGCCACGATCATGGCACCGACCAATACCACGGCCATAGGGCCGCGCTCGGTGTCAAAAATGCACACCGCACGCTCGTTGCGGGCAAAAAGCTCCGGCACGTTTTCGGCGGTGGTCTGGTTGACCGAGAACAGGCGCCCCGGCACGTAGATCATTTCACGCAGGGTGCCCGCCAGTGGCATGTGCACGCGGTGGTAGTCCTTGGGCGACAGGTAGATGGTGGCAAATTCGCCGCCCATAAACTGGGCTGCTACTGCAGCATCGCCACCCACCAGCTCCAGCACGCTGTAGCTGTGGCCCTTGGCCTGGAACACGCGGCCGTGTTCGATCGGGCCCAGCTGGCTGACCGCGCCATCGGCAGGGCTTAGCACCGCACCTGGAGTTTGATCCAGCGGGCGGGCGCCGTCTTTCAGGGCGCGGGTAAAGAAGGCGTTGAAGTGCTCGTAGGCGGTCACGTCTTCAACCAGGGCCTGGGACATGTCTACCTGATAACGCTTGGCGAACCAGCTGGTGAACGCATTCTTGAACCAGCGTACGCGGCATTCGGCAATACAGCCGGCCAGGCGTGACAGCAGGTGATGCGGCAACAGGTACTGACTGAGGAGGAACAAACGCTTTTTCATTCAAGGTCCTTAATTTTTTACAGGTAGCTCGACGGGGGTGTCGGGGTGGTTGCCCCATTCGCCCCAGGAGCCGGCGTAGCCTTTGACGCGCGGGTAACCGAGCGCCTTGGCGACGAGATAGGTAAAGCCGGAACGGTGGTGGGTCTGGCAGTGGGTAATCACTTCTTTGTCTGGCGTGATGCCCAGATCCTTGAGGATCTGCGCCATGTCCGGGCGGATACGCAGGTTACGGGTTTTATCCATGCCGGTGGTCCACTCAAGATGCTTGGCCCCGGGGATATGCCCGCCCTTGGCCGCCAGCACTTTTTCGCCGCTGTATTCGGCGGCACTGCGTGCATCCCAGATCGCCAGGTCGGCGGCGCCCAGGCGGCTTTGCAGGTACTCGCGGGTGGCAGTGGGTTCATCGTGCAAGGTCAGCGCCACCGGGCCATTGACGGCGGCAGGCACGTCCTGACTGAGGGCATAGCCTTCGCCAATCCAGGCGTGAATGCCCCCGTCCAGATAGTGGTATGCCTTGTGCCCGATTACATCAAGCAGCCAGATAAACCGCCCGGCCCAGCCGCCGCCTTCGTCGTCATAGACCACATAGACCGCGTCGGGATTGTGCCCCAGCTCGCCGAACAGGGTTTCGAGTGACGCTTGCGACGGCAGCAGGCCGGGTGCCGGTGGCAAGCCCAGTTGCGTGCGTTTCGGGTCGACAAAACGGGCGCCCGGAATATGCCCGGCCTCGTAGCGTGCAACACTGGTCAGGTCAACCAGGATCAGTTCGGGTGCGTCGAGCCGGGCGAGCAGGTCGCCGGGCTCGATCACTAATGGCAAGCCAGAGAAGCCAGGCATAGGAAGCCTCCAGAGCAAAAAGGGGGGATTGTAGCGCTAGCGCCCGCGACTACTAAAGGTATTCAAGGCTTTCTCGATGCATTGGGCCGTTTTGCCAAAGGCTTGCACGCTGGTTTCGGAAAATGGCCCGCCGCCCTGGTCTGCCAGTATGAGCATGACCACGCGACCGTTATTGCTCAGCGAGCGTAGCAGCAGATGCTCGCCGGGGAACAGGCTGCGCAGGCTGTAGGGCAAGACTGCGGAAATCACCGCGTTGTTTTCGGGCGTCAGGCGCACTTGTGCAGGTTGCATCATCAGGCGTTGCAGCGCGGTGCTGTCACTGATGTTGACGGTCAGGTCGAAGGCGGTTCTGCCCAGGCCGGCAATCTGGTTGACGCTCAGGCTGGTCGAGGTCTTGTCGGGGGTGAGTATCATCACCCGGCGCATGCCGCACGCCTGCAAGGCTTCGCGGGCACAGGTGCTCAGATGCATCGGGTTGCTGAATGCGCTGGGTTGCTCCAGCAGCTGCCCGCAATGTTTGCGCCAGGCGACGAGTGCCTCGGCCGAGGGAGGCGGGGCTGCCTGCGAGTTGTCCCCGCTGCGGCGTGAGTCCCACGGCCAGAGCAATGCCTGGGCCGGATGCCAAAGGTCGGGGCTGGAGTGATAGCGCGCACTGCTCGCGGCCTGCTGGTGTGCCTGCTGCTGAACTTCGTCCAGGGGCATTTGCAGGTAAAGGCTGGTGACGTACTGCCAGCGCAGGTTGTGCGGTGTGTCCCAGCCCTGCTGGGCTGACAGCGCCAGGCAGTTGGCCAGCAACACACTGTTGGCAGGCTGGTTGAGCCAGCGCCGCAGGGCCGGGTCGGCGTCCAGCAGTTGTTGCTGACGCAGGGGGTGATGGGTGTCGCGGGCGATATGCAGCACCCTGACCAGGGTGCGGCGCTCTTCGGTGATCACCGTATAACCTTGCATCACCCACCCCGGCAGACGCCACAGCTCGGCCAGGCTGCGGCAGATATCAAACAGTGGCACACCAAAAAGCTGGCGCTCGACTTTACTGGCGCACTCATTGTGCCCGACCACCCGCCGTTCCCAGGTTTCGAGCAGCAGTGGGTGGGTCAGTGCCAGGGCCCATAGCGGTGACAGAAACAGCAAGCTGCTCCAGTAGATTTCCTGCCAGAGCCGCGCCAGGCGATTGCCGAACAGGCCAATGGCCTGTTGTGCGGCGTGCTGGCTGATCAGCTGGATTTGTCGGTAGGCCAGCGGGATATCCTCGATCGCCAGCGCCGGCACATGTTCGAGCAGCATCTGGGTGCGTTTGAGGCCCAGGCGGTTGATCGCCACTTCAAGGCTCTCGGCCGGCTCGCTCAGGCTGCTTTGGGCTTGCTGGTTGGCCTCGCGGATCAGTCTGAGGGCCAGCGCCGGGCTGTCCTGCATAACCTCGGCAATTTCGCGTAACGAGCGGCGACTGTCGTTGAGGGTCTTGAAGACCCGCGCATGGCTGGTTTGCGGGATCGGCAGATCGACGGCGTCCAGGTGTGCAACCCAGGCATCCAGGGTGGTGGGTGTTGATATCGGTGCGCGGGTTTCGTTGGCCATAATGAGGACGCGATGATCATCCAATCTGGGGGTCGAATGGCTTTTCGGCTCTACCGGCTATAGTCTGGCGCAGATTCGCCGATAAGGAGAAGAAGAGTTTTAGCTACGCTGGAATATGACCTTGAACCGACCCAAGAAGTACTTTTATATCTATGGCTAAAATTATCGGCATCATCGTCGTGTTCGCGAGTGTGCTCGGCGGATACGTACTTTCCCACGGCAAAATCGGGGCGCTGATCCAGCCGTTCGAGGTTTTGATCATCGGCGGTGCGGCCTTCGGTGCGTTCCTGCAAGCCAACCCCGGTTACATGACCATGCATGTGATCAAAAAATCACTGGGCATGTTTGGTTCGCGTTTCTCCCACGCTTTTTATCTTGAAGTGTTGGGCCTGGTTTACGAGATTCTCAACAAAAGTCGTCGCGAAGGCATGATGGCCATCGAGAGCGACATTGAAGACGCGGCCGCCAGCCCTATCTTCGCCAAATACCCCACTGTCCTTAAAGATGAGCGCATGACCGCGTTTATCTGCGATTACCTGCGCATCATGTCCTCGGGCAACATGGCCCCCCACGAGCTTGAGGGGTTGTTTGACATGGAGCTGTATAACCTCAAGGAAGAGCTGGAGCATCCTTCCCACGCCGTTACCGGTATCGCCGACGGCATGCCGGGTTTCGGTATCGTGGCCGCGGTACTGGGTATTGTGGTGACCATGGCCTCGCTGGGCGAAGGTGATCAGGCGGCCATCGGCATGCACGTTGGCGCCGCGCTGGTAGGTACCTTCTTCGGTATTTTGGCGGCCTATGGTTTCTTCGGTCCGTTGGCGACGTCTTTGGCTCACGATGCCAAGGAAGAACTCAACGTGTATGAATCGATCAAGGCCTCGCTGGTGGCTTCGGCCTCAGGCATGCCGCCGTCGCTGGCGGTCGAGTTTGGTCGCAAGGTCCTGTACCCCAAGCACCGGCCCAGTTTTTCCGAGCTGGAACAAGTGGTTCGTGGTCGCTGATTTATGGAAAACAACCAGCCCATAATCATCAAGCGCGTCAAGCGCTACGCCGCAGGCCATCACGGTGGCGCCTGGAAAATCGCCTTTGCCGACTTCGCCACGGCGATGATGGCGTTCTTTCTGGTGATGTGGCTGATGACGGCGGCCACGCCCGAGCAAAAGATCGCCATTGGTGGTTATTTCAAAGATCCGATCGGATTCAGCGAAAGCGGCACGCCCTACGTCATCGACCTGGGCGGCACTCCGGCCTTGGCGCCGGACAACACCCTCAACCCTGAAGAAAAACTGCAGCCCCAGCCCGACAAGATCAAGGTAGATGCCGAGCAGGTTGAAAGCATGGCCGAGCAGGTCGAGAAAGAGCGCCTCGAACTGCTGTTGCAGGAGTTGCAGAACAAGGTCGAAGAAAACCCGCAGCTGCGCAAGTTCAAGGATCAGTTGCTGTTTGAAATTACCCCGGACGGCCTGCGTATCCAGATCATGGATGCCGCAAACCGGCCGATGTTTGATGTGGGCAGTGCAAGGCTCAAACCGTACTTCGAAGATATTTTGCTGGCCATGGCCGACACCATCAAGGCAGTACCCAACAAGGTCAGTATCAGCGGCCACACCGATGCCATGCCTTATGCGGGGGGCGGTGATTACGGCAATTGGGAGTTGTCGGCCAACCGTGCCAATGCAGCGCGGCGTGCGCTGGTGGCGGGCAGCTACCCGGAAGGGCAGATTGCGCGGGTGGTGGGTTATGCCTCGTCAGTGCTGTTCGACACGGCTAACCCCAATAATCCGGTCAACCGTCGTATCGACATTGTGGTGCTGAACAAAAAGGCCCAGCAGGCGATTGAAGGCGAGCAGGGTGCGGAGTCAGTCAAGCCCCAGGAACTGCCCAAGGCGCCAGTTGACCCGATCAAGCTGCCCGCCGACAAACAGCCACTGCCGATGCATGAAGAACGGCAGAAGCTGAATCTGTTTGACGACCCGCCGCCCTCACCCTAACCCTCTCCCAGAGGGAGAGGGGACTGAGCGCACGCGGCTTCAAGAACACTGATAATTTGCCCCCTCTCCCTCCGGGAGAGGGCTGGGGTGAGGGGGCTTCTGGCCTGAATCAGTAACTCGACTCAGGCAAGCTGGCAATGATCGAGCGATAGCTGTTCATGCGCTGTTGCTGCACGCGGCCATCTTCCAGGGCCATCAGCAATGCACAGCCCGGCTCGCGGTCATGCTTGCAGTCGCGGAAGCGGCAACGGCCGATCAGGTCGTTGAACTCGATGAACCCCGCCTCGACATCGGCACGGCTGACGTGGCCCAGGCCGAACTCACGAATACCCGGGGAGTCGATCAGATCGCCGCCGCCCGGGAAGTGGAACAAGCGTGCCGTGGTCGTGGTGTGCGTACCCTGGCCGGAAATCTCCGAGAGCGGCCCGACCCGAAGGTTGACCTCAGGCAGCAGGCTGTTGACCAGGGACGACTTGCCAACGCCCGACTGACCCACAAACACACTGATATGGCCGTCCAGTTGCGCTTGCAACTGCTGCATGCCATCGCCGTGATGGGCCGACACTTCCAGCACCGGATAACCCAGTTGACGATAAACCCCCAGCAACGCATTCAGCGCCGGTGCGTTCTGCTCGTCGATCAGGTCAGCCTTGTTGAGCAGCAACAGCGGGCGAATCCCGGCGTGCTCGGCGGCGACGAGATAGCGGTCGATCAGGTTGGCGTGCGGCTCGGGCATGGGTGCGAACACAATCACGATCATGTCGACGTTGGCTGCAACCGGCTTGAGCTGACCACGGCTGTCCGGGCGGCATAGCTCGGTCTTGCGCGGCAACTGGGCGACGATAACGCCGATGCCCTGATTGCCGGCGCGCCACACAACCGTGTCACCGGTTACCAGAGCGGGCAGGTTGGCGCGCAGGTGGCAACGGAACATCTGGCCTTTGAGCTCACCTTCCTGGGCTTCGACTTCGACCTGCACACCAAAGTGCGCGATCACCAGGCCAAGTTGCTCGGGGCCTAAATCGCCGCCTTCAAGCGCTTCGACGGCACTGGATTCGCGTTTGGCGGCGCGGGCAGCGCGCTCGCCCTGGATCTTTTCGATGCGCCAATTCTGACGACGGTTGAGCTGGCGTTTGGCCATGGGTGTTCCGTGTTGATAAAACGATAAGAAGGGTAAAACGCCGGGGAGTTTAGCACGAGGGCCGCGTGCCTAAGCTAAACTGCGCACCTAAGCACTGGAGGCCATTATGCAAAACGCGCAGAACCTGATCTGGATCGACCTGGAAATGACCGGTCTGGACCCTGACAACGACGTCATTATTGAAATGGCCACCATCGTTACCGACAGCAACCTCAATACCCTGGCCGAAGGCCCGGTCATCGCCATCCACCATAGTGATGCCGTGCTGGCGCGCATGGACGAGTGGAATACCCGCACCCACGGCGGCAGCGGCCTGACCCAGCGGGTCAAGGACAGCACCACCACTATGGCCGAAGCCGAAGCGCAGACCATCGCGTTCCTTGAACAGTGGGTACCCAAAGGCAAATCGCCGATCTGCGGCAACAGTATCTGCCAGGACCGCCGCTTCCTGTACACCCATATGAAAGCGCTGGAAAGCTACTTCCACTATCGCAACCTGGACGTTTCGACGCTCAAGGAGCTGGTTGCACGCTGGGCGCCGGAAGTACGCGACAGCCTGGTGAAAAAGGGTACGCATCTGGCGCTGGACGACATTCGCGAGTCGATTGCCGAGCTGCAACACTACCGCAAGCATTTCATCAAATTCTAAGCTGCCGTTGATCCCCCTGTGGCAGCGGGCTTGCTCGCGATGCAAGCGACTCGGTACATCTACCGAACCGCAGCGAAGCCGTCGCGAGCAAGCCCGCTCCCACAAAGAACAGTATTTGTTGCCCGCTTTTGGTGCCAATGCCAACTGAGAGTAGACTGCGCGCCTTCTTGCAAGGATCGCTGCCATGTTGCTGATGCTTTATTTAGTTGCCATTACTGCCGAAGCCATGACCGGCGCGCTGTCTGCCGGGCGTCGGGGCATGGACTGGTTCGGTGTGGTGCTGATCGCCTGCGTCACCGCGCTAGGGGGCGGTTCGGTGCGTGACGTCCTGTTGGGGCACTACCCGCTGACGTGGGTCAAACACCCGGAATACCTGGTACTGACCACGTTCGCTGCATTGGTGACGATCTTTATCGCGCCCTTGATGCGTCATCTGCGTTCGCTGTTTCTGGTGCTCGATGCCCTGGGGCTGGTGGCGTTTACCCTGATCGGATGCATGACCGCGCTGGAGATGGGCCAGGGCATGCTGGTGGCTTCGGTGAGCGGAGTGATTACCGGGGTCTTCGGCGGCATCCTTCGTGACATCTTCTGCAATGACATTCCGTTGATCTTCCGTCGCGAGCTGTATGCCAGCGTTTCGTTTGCTGCGGCGTGGTGTTTCTTGTTGTGTACTTATCTGGAAATGCCCAACGAACAGGCGATTTTCGTCACCTTGTTCGGCGGGCTGCTGCTGCGTTTGCTGGCGATCCGCTTTAACTGGGAAATGCCCAAGTTCGTTTATAACGACGAGCATTAAGCAGCTGTGGCAGCGGGTTTGGTTCAGGCCCGCTTGGCGTGTTGTGTCAGCGCCCACTCCACATGCTCGCGCACCAGCTCCGACGGGTAATCACGCCGCGCATTCAGGGCTTCCAGCACCGGGATCGTCGACGGCGCATTGCCCAGGCCTACCGCCAGGTTGCGCAGCCAGCGTTCGTACCCGGCCCGGCGCAGCGGCGAGCCTTCGGTGCTGCTCAGGAATTTGTCTTCATCCCACATAAACAGCTCGGCCAAGCCGGCATTGTCCAGGTTATGCCGTGGCTTGAAGTCCCCTTCTGCGGTGGTGCGGGCAAAACGGTTCCAGGGGCAGACGATCTGGCAGTCATCGCAACCGAATACCCGGTTGCCGATCATCGAGCGCAATTCTTCAGGGATCGCGGTTTTCAGCTCGATGGTCAGGTACGAAATGCATTTGCGCGCATCCAGCACATAAGGCCCGACAAAGGCATTGGTTGGGCAGATGTCCAGGCAGGCGGTGCAGCGCCCGCAGTGTTCGGTTTCGTGGGGGGCGTCGACCGGTAGCGGTAAATCGACAAACAGCTCGCTCAGGAAGAAGTAGCTGCCCGCCTTGCGATTGAGCACCAGGGTGTTCTTGCCGATCCAGCCCAGACCCGCCTGTTGCGCGATGGCCTTTTCCAGTACCGGGGCGCTGTCGACAAAGGCGCGGAAGCCAAACGGGCCAATGTCCTTCTGGATGCGGTCGGCCAGTTGTTGCACGCGCTTGCGGATCAGCTTGTGATAATCGCGGCCCAGGGCATAACGTGAAACGTAGGCTTTTTCCGGTTGGGCCAGCAGCTGCGCCATATGAGTGTCACCGGGCAGGTAGTCCATGCGCAGGGAAATCACGCGCACTGTGCCGGGCACCAGCTCTTGCGGGTGTGAGCGCTTGCTGCCGTGGGCGGCTATGTAGTCCATGTCACCGTGGTAGCCGGCTTCCAGCCAGCGTTGCAGATGGTGTTCGTGTTCTCCCAGGTCGAGGCCGGCAATGGCGACTTGTTGAAAGCCCAACTCGCGGCCCCATTCCTTGATGGACCGGGCGAGAGCGGGGAGGTCGGCAGTAATAGCAGGCATGGGACAAGAGAAACCGGAGCTGAGATGCGTATAATTCTGCCAGACATCGGAGCCAAACACGCATGCCGCAGACCAAACACCTGTTAGCCGACCCCCAAGCCCTTAGCGCAGATAATCTGGCGCCACTACCTCGACGAGCCCTGAGCGCCCATAAAGGCCAGTTCGGGCATGTGCTGCTGGTGGGTGGCGATCGTGGATTTGGCGGCTCGATTACCCTCAGCGCCCAGGCTGCACTACGCTGTGGCGCTGGCCTGGTATCCCTGGCCACGCGCCCCGAGCACGTGCCTGCTGCGCTGGTGCGGGTGCCCGAGGTGATGGTGCTCGGCGTATCGTCGGCCAACCAGTTGATGGGCGTACTGGCGCAGGCTTCGGTGGTCGTGGTGGGACCGGGTTTGGGGCAGGCGCCCTGGGGGCGCAGTCTGTTGTCGGCCGCGGCACAGGCAAAAATGCCGCAGGTGTGGGATGCCGATGCGCTTAATTTGTTGTCCAACGCAGTCATCACGCTGGCACCAGGGTCGGTGATGACCCCGCACCCGGGTGAAGCCGCACGCTTGCTGGGTATCAGCACCGGGCAGGTACAGGCCGATCGACCGGCTGCGGCCAGGGCGTTGGTTAAAAAATACTCAGCAGTGTGCGTCCTTAAAGGTGCAGGCAGTCTGATTGCAGGGCTCAATGGCGAGTTGGCCATTTGCAGTCACGGCCATCCGGCAATGGCTACGGCCGGTCTTGGGGATGTGCTGGCAGGCGTGATCGGCGCGCTGCTGGCTCAGGGGTTGGGCGCTTATGACGCCGCATGCCTGGCGGTGTGGCTGCATGCCCGCGCCGGTGAGCAACAAGGACAATTGGGCCGTGGGCTGGCGGCCAGTGATTTGATTCCAGCCATTCGTCAGTTGTTGGAGGAACACGCACCGTGCACGAAATAACACTGCAACTGGCCGACGAAGAGGCCATGACCGCATTTGGCGCGCGCCTGGCCACTGTCACTCAAGGTCACGGCCTGATTTTTCTCGACGGCGACCTGGGTATGGGTAAAACCACCCTGTCACGTGGCCTGATTCGCGGCCTTGGTCACACGGGTTCGGTCAAAAGCCCGACCTTCACATTGGTCGAGCCCTACGAGATTGGCGATATTCGGGCCTTCCACTTTGACCTGTATCGGCTGGTCGACCCGGAAGAGCTGGAATATATGGGGATTCGCGATTATTTCGACGAAGACGCCCTATGCTTGATCGAGTGGCCCGATAAAGGTGCAGGCTTTTTGCCAAAGCCTGACCTGACCATTACCATTAGGCCGCATAACACCGGGCGTTTGCTGACGCTGACGCCCCAAGGTTCTCGTGGCGAGTCTTGGTGTGCCGCATTGGCGCCGGAATACAAATAATGATGGGGTTTGGTATGCGCTTTCGCGCGTTAGCAAGTGTGGTGGGTGTGTTGCTCAGTGTCATGGCATTCAATGCTGTGGCCGCAACCCAGGTCAAGAGCGTGCGTCTATGGCGGGCGCCGGATAACACTCGACTGGTTTTTGATCTTACCGGGCCGGTGCAGCACAGTGTGTTTACGCTGACCGCACCTGATCGTCTGGTCATCGACATCAATGGCGCGACCCTGGGCGGGCCGCTGAATGTGCAAACAGCCAATACGCCAATCACCAGCATGCGCTCGGCGCAGCGTACCCCCACCGACCTGCGCGTGGTTATCGACCTGAAAAAGGCCGTGACCCCGAAAAGTTTCGTTCTGGCGCCCAATGCCCAGTACGGCAACCGCCTGGTGGTCGACCTGTATGACCAGGGCGCCGATCTGGCGCCAAGCCTGCCGGCCACCAACGTGGCAACGGTGCCGGTGGTGCCGGTGACGCCCGCGCAACCCGACGTTAAATTGCCGCCGATCCCGAGCGGTAAACGCAGCGTGGTGGTGGTGATCGATGCCGGCCACGGCGGTGAAGACCCGGGGGCCTCGGGCTCGGCTGGCCAGCGTGAAAAAGACGTGGTGTTGGCGATTGCCAAAGAACTGCAGCGCCAGATCAACGGCATGAAAGGCTTCAGGGCCGAGCTGACGCGTACCGGCGACTACTTTATCCCGCTGCGTGGCCGCACCGAAATCGCCCGCAAGAAAGGCGCCGACCTGTTTGTATCGATCCACGCCGATGCTGCACCGTCCAAGGCTGCCTTTGGTGCTTCGGTGTTTGCCCTGTCTGAACGCGGCGCGACTTCCGAGACGGCGCGCTGGCTGGCCGACAGCGAAAACCGCTCCGACCTGATCGGTGGCGCAGGCAACGTCAGCCTCGATGACAAGGACCGCATGCTGGCGGGTGTGTTGCTTGACCTGTCGATGACCGCGTCGCTGACCTCCAGCCTCAACGTCGGGCAAAAAGTGCTGAGCAACATAGGTCGGGTCACCCCGCTGCACAAGCAGCGCGTGGAGCAGGCCGGGTTTATGGTGCTGAAGTCGCCGGACATTCCGTCGATTCTCGTCGAGACCGGGTTTATCTCGAACTCCAACGAAGCGTCCAAGCTGGCTTCGAGCAGTCACCAGCAAGCGCTGGCCCGTTCGATCAGCAGCGGCGTACGCCAGTTCTTCCAGCAAAATCCGCCGCCGGGCACTTATATCGCCTGGCTGCGTGACACCGGCAAAATCGCCCAGGGTGCCCGCGAACACACGGTTCGCCCCGGCGAAACCCTGGCGATGATCGCTGTACGCTATCAAGTGGGCGTGGCGACATTGCGCTCGAGCAACAGCCTGAAAACCGATGAGCTGAAGGTTGGCCAGAACCTGAATATTCCGGCAACTGCCCTGGCGGCACAGTAATGAGTGATGAAGCATTGAGCAGCAGCGCGCGGATTGAATTGCTCAGCCCGCGCCTGGCCAACCAGATCGCTGCGGGCGAAGTAGTTGAACGCCCGGCTTCGGTGATCAAGGAGCTGCTGGAAAACAGCCTCGATTCGGGTGCCAAGCGCATTGATGTGGACGTGGAGCAGGCCGGGATCAAGCTGCTGCGGGTACGTGACGATGGCAGCGGAATTTCCAGCGACGACTTGCCGTTGGCGCTGGCCCGTCACGCCACCAGCAAGATTCGTGATCTGGAAGACCTTGAGCGGGTGATGAGCCTGGGCTTTCGCGGTGAGGCGCTGGCTTCCATCAGTTCCGTGGCGCGCCTGACCCTGACCTCGCGCACCCGTGGTGCCGATCAGGCCTGGCAGGTCGAGACCGAAGGCCGCGACATGGCGCCCCGGGTTCAGCCGGCTGCACATCCGGTGGGCACCTCGGTTGAAGTGCGCGACCTGTTTTTCAACACCCCGGCACGGCGCAAATTTCTCAAAACCGAAAAGACCGAATTCGATCACCTGCAGGAAGTGATCAAGCGCCTGGCGCTGGCACGTTTTGATGTGGCGTTCAATTTGCGCCACAACGGCAAGTCCATCCTCAACCTGCACGAAGCCCGCGACGATACTGCCCGCGCCCGGCGTGTGGCGGCCGTGTGCGGCTCCGCGTTCCTGGAACAGGCAATGCCCATCGAGGTTGAACGCAATGGTTTGCACCTGTGGGGCTGGGTCGGGTTGCCGACTTTTTCCCGCAGTCAGGCGGACTTGCAGTACTTCTATGTCAATGGCCGCGCGGTACGCGACAAACTGGTGGCCCATGCGGTGCGCCAGGCGTATCGCGATGTGCTGTTCAATGGTCGCCACCCAACCTTTGTGCTGTTCTTTGAGGTCGACCCCTCGGTGGTCGACGTCAACGTACACCCGACCAAGCACGAAGTACGCTTCCGTGACGGGCGCATGGTGCATGATTTCCTCTATGGCACTTTGCACCGTGCTCTGGGTGACGTTCGCCCCGAAGACCAACTGGCCGCACCAGCGCCGGTGCCCGGGGCCGAGCGCCCGACGGGGCTGGATGCTGGCGAATTCGGCCCGCAGGGTGAAATGCGTCTGGCGGCCAATGTGCTGGAGCAGCCGCAGTCGGCCCCGTCACCGCATGTGGCAGGTTCGGGCGCTGGTGCGGGCTATCAGTACCAATACCGTCCGCAGTCCTCCGCGCCCCCGGTGCCCGTCGAAGAAGCGCGCAATGCCTATCGCGAGTTTTTCGCACCATTGCCTGAGGCCAATGCCGCGCCTCTGCCGGACGGGCAAGGTGATATTCCGCCGCTCGGCTTTGCTCTGGCCCAGCTCAAGGGCATTTATATTCTCGCGGAAAACGCCCAGGGGTTGGTGCTGGTGGATATGCACGCGGCCCATGAGCGGATCATGTATGAGCGTCTGAAAATCGCCATGGCCAGTGAAGGCCTGAGTGGTCAGCCGCTGCTGGTGCCGGAATCGATTGCGGTCAGCCAGCGGGAAGCCGATTGCGCCGAAGAACACGCCGAGTGGTTCCAGCGCCTGGGCTTCGAGTTGCAGCGCCTTGGCCCGGAAACCCTGGCCATCCGCCAGATTCCAGCCCTGCTCAAGCAGGCCGAGGCCCAGCGACTGGTTCACGACGTACTGGCCGACCTGATGGAATACGGCACCAGTGACCGGATCCAGGCGCACCTCAACGAGCTGCTCGGCACCATGGCCTGCCACGGTGCGATCCGCGCCAATCGCCGTTTGGCGATCCCGGAAATGAACGGTCTGTTGCGTGACATGGAAAACACCGAGCGCAGCGGTCAGTGCAATCATGGTCGTCCCACCTGGACCCAAATGGGCCTGGACGACTTGGACAAACTCTTTTTGCGCGGTCGCTGATGACAGGTTCCAACGCTTTACCCCCGGCTATTTTCCTGATGGGGCCGACGGCCGCCGGCAAGACCGACCTGGCCATCGAGCTGAGCAAGGTGCTGCCGTGCGAGCTGATCAGTGTCGACTCGGCGCTGGTCTATCGCGGCATGGACATCGGCACTGCCAAGCCGTCGAAAGAAATTCTGGCGGCTCACCCGCATCAGTTGATCGACATTCTCGACCCGGCCGAGAGCTATTCGGCGGCCGATTTTCGTCGCGATGCGCTCAAGGCCATGGCCGAGATCACGGCGCGAGGCAATATCCCGCTGCTGGTGGGCGGCACCATGCTCTATTACAAGGCACTGATTGACGGCCTGGCCGACATGCCTCCGGCGGACCCCGAGGTGCGCGCGCAGCTTGAAGAAGAGGCGCAGCGCCTTGGCTGGCAGGCCCTGCACGACCAGTTGGCAGCCATAGATCCGGAGTCTGCCGCGCGAATTCACCCCAATGATCCGCAGCGTCTGACCCGGGCGCTTGAGGTTTATCGGGTCAGCGGCATGAGCGTGACGGCCCATCGGCAAAAACAATCTGAACAAACGACTAAAGCAGCGGCTTCTGGGCACAGCCAATTGCCCTATACTGTCGCAAATCTGGCCATCGCTCCGGCGAACCGTCAGGTGCTGCATGAGCGAATTGCACTAAGATTCGGGCAGATGCTGGAACAGGGGTTCATTGACGAGGTCATAAACCTGCGCAACAGAAGTGACCTGCATGCCGGGTTGCCGTCTATACGTGCAGTGGGTTACCGCCAAGTCTGGGACTACCTCGACGGCAAGCTGACAGCGGCCGAGATGCAGGAGCGCGGCATCATAGCCACGCGCCAGTTGGCCAAGCGCCAGTTCACCTGGTTGCGCAGCTGGAATGATTTGCATTGGCTTGACAGTCTGGACTGCGACAATCTGCCACGAGCCTTGAAATACCTGGAATCGGTCTCCATATTGAGCTGAGTCTTGGCAAATGCCGTCTATCCTATGGATGTGGCGACAGCGGTCATCTAATTTTTGTTTCTATTTTTTATCCTTACAGGAGTGCGGCATATGTCAAAAGGGCATTCGCTACAAGACCCTTACTTGAATACTTTGCGTAAAGAGAAGGTTGGCGTTTCCATCTATCTGGTCAACGGGATCAAGCTGCAGGGGACCATCGAGTCTTTCGACCAGTTCGTGATCCTGCTGAAAAACACCGTCAGCCAAATGGTTTACAAGCACGCAATTTCGACAGTCGTACCAGTACGTCCAATTCGTCTGCCTAGCGCAACCGAATCGGATCTGGCAGACGCTGAACCAGGTAATGCCTAAATAGGAGCATCCTTTGTTCTTTGAGCGCCACGGTGGTGGTGAGCGAGCGATCCTCGTTCACTTGGAAGGACAGGACCCTGAGGCGCGCGAAGATCCGCAGGAGTTCCAGGAGTTAGCTGTGTCGGCTGGCGCCGATACCGTCGCGTTTTTTAACGTGCCGCGTCATCGGCCATCGGCCAAATACCTGATTGGCAGTGGCAAGGTCGAGGAGTTGCGCGATCTGGTCAATGCCGAGAAGGTCGACATCGTGATTTTCAATCACGTACTCACGCCCAGTCAGGAACGTAACCTCGAACGTGTTTTCGAGTGTCGCGTGCTTGACCGTACCGGGCTGATTCTCGATATCTTCGCTCAACGCGCCCGTACCCATGAGGGTAAGCTGCAAGTCGAACTGGCTCAGCTTGACCACATGAGCACGCGTCTTGTACGCGGCTGGACTCACCTTGAGCGTCAAGGTGGCGGCATTGGCATGCGCGGGCCGGGTGAAACCCAGCTCGAAACCGACCGCCGACTGTTGCGTGTGCGCATCAGCCAGATCAAAGCCCGTCTGAAAAAAGTCCGCAGTCAACGCGAGCAGTCCCGTAGAGGGCGCCAACGCGCCGATATTCCTACAGTGTCGCTGGTGGGCTATACCAACGCCGGTAAATCCACGCTGTTCAACAAGGTCACCGGCTCTGACGTGTTTGCCGCCGACCAGTTGTTCGCCACGCTAGACCCGACCCTGCGCCGCCTTGATCTGGGCGACCTGGGGCCGATCGTGCTGGCCGACACCGTGGGCTTTATTCGTCATCTTCCGCACAAGCTAGTTGAAGCATTCCGGTCTACGCTCGAAGAGTCGAGCAATTCCGATCTGCTGCTGCATGTGATCGATGCGCACGAGCCTGAGCGCATGGCGCAGATCGAGCAGGTGATGGTGGTACTGGGCGAAATCGGTGCGCAGGACTTGCCGATTCTCGAGGTCTACAACAAAATCGATTTGCTTGAAGGTGTCGAGCCGCAGATCCAGCGTGATGCCGATGGCAAGCCGCAGCGGGTCTGGTTGTCGGCCCGTGATGGTCAAGGGCTGGAGTTGCTTGAGCAGGCCATCGCCGAGTTGCTGGGCAATGATTTGTTCGTGGGCACCTTGCGCTTGCCGCAACGTTTTGCTCGACTGCGTGCACAGTTCTTCGAACTGGGGGTTGTGCAAAAAGAACAGCATGACGATGAGGGCTCCAGTCTGTTGGACGTACGCCTGCCGCGATCCGAGCTCAATCGCTTGGTCAGCCGCGAAGGGATGCAGCCGCTGGAATTCATCGAAGAACACACTTTGCAATAAAAGCCTCGCAAAGCGGTCGTGCCGCTGTGATAGGCATTCTGTAGCATTGGTCGGCGCGCCGTGGGCGCGTCTTTGCTTTATCAGATGGAGAGCGCTATGGCTTGGAATGAGCCGGGTGGCAACTCGAACAATCAAGATCCTTGGGGTGGCAAACGCCCTAAAAATGGCGACCGCAAGGGGCCACCAGATCTCGACGAGGCCTTCCGAAAGCTGCAGGAAAGCCTGAATGGGTTGTTCGGTGGTGGGAAAAAACGTACTGGCGGCAGCGGCAGTGAGGGTGGTTCGAATGGCAAGGGCGCCGGCTACGGTCTGCTCGGCATCGGCCTCGTCGTGCTGGCGGCTGCCTGGCTTTACAGCGCCGTGTATGTAGTCGATGAGCAGGAGCAAGCCGTGGTGCTGCGCCTGGGCAAGTACTACGACACCGTTGGGCCGGGCCTGAATATCTACTTCCCGCCGTTCGACAAAAAGTACATGGAGAACGTGACGCGTGAGCGTGCGTACACCAAGCAGGGTCAAATGCTGACTGAAGACGAAAACATCGTCGAAGTGCCGCTGACCGTGCAGTACAAGATCAGCAACCTGCGCGACTTCGTGCTGAATGTTGATCAACCGGAAGTCAGCTTGCAGCAGGCGACCGACAGCGCCTTGCGTCACGTCGTGGGTTCCACGTCTATGGATCAGGTGCTGACCGAAGGCCGTGAGCAAATGGCCGTGGAAATCAAGGAACGCCTGCAGCGTTTCCTCGATACCTACAAGACCGGTATCACCGTGACCCAGGTCAACGTACAGAACGCAGCCGCACCGCGTGAAGTACAGGAAGCCTTCGATGACGTGATCCGTGCCCGAGAAGACGAGCAGCGTGCCCGCAACCAGGCCGAAAGCTATGCCAACGGCGTTGTACCGGAAGCACGTGGTCAGGCCCAGCGCATCATCGAAGATGCCAACGGCTACCGTGATGAAGTGGTTTCCCGCGCCAAGGGTGAGGCTGACCGCTTTACCAAACTGGTTGCCGAGTACCGCAAAAATCCTGAAGTGACCCGCGACCGTCTGTATCTGGACACCATGCAGGAAGTCTTCAGCAACACCAGCAAGGTACTCGTGACCGGTAACAAAAACGGCCAGAGCAACCTGCTTTACTTGCCGTTGGACAAAATGATCGAAGGCCGTAATGGCAGCACCCCGGCAACGGGTTCGGCAGCCGCAGCGAGCAATACTGATTCCGGCTCGCACGTCAGCACGGATCTGCCGCCACAACCGCGCACCAGGGAGAGCCGCTGATGAGCAATAAATCGCAGGTTGCCCTTATTGTTGCTGTTGTCGTGGGGATCGTTGCCTGGAACAGCTTCTACATCGTCTCGCAAACCGAGCGTGCGGTACTGCTGCGCTTTGGCCGTGTGGTCCAGGCTGACGTTCAGCCGGGCCTGCATGTGAAGATTCCTTACGTCAACCAGGTGCGCAAGTTCGACGCCCGCCTGATGACGCTGGACGCGCCGACTCAGCGTTTCCTGACGCTGGAAAAGAAAGCGGTCATGGTTGATGCCTTCGCCAAGTGGCGTGTGAAAGATGCCGAGCGCTTCTACACCGCAACTTCGGGCATGAAACAGATTGCTGACGAACGTCTGTCGCGTCGTCTGGAATCCGGTCTGCGTGACCAGTTCGGCAAGCGCACCCTGCACGAAGTAGTGTCGGGTGAGCGTGATGCGTTGATGGCTGACATCACTGCATCGTTGAACAAAATGGCTGAAAAAGAGCTGGGCATTGAAGTGGTCGACGTTCGCGTCAAGGCCATCGACCTGCCAAAAGAAGTAAACCGCAGCGTTTTCGAACGTATGAGCACCGAACGTGAGCGTGAAGCACGCGAGCATCGGGCCAAGGGTAACGAACTGGCAGAAGGCATTCGTGCTGACGCCGACCGTCAACGTCGTGTTCTGCTGGCTGAAGCTTATCGTCAGTCCGAAGAAGCACGCGGTGATGGCGATGCCCAGGCAGCTTCGATCTACTCCAAGGCTTATGGCCAGGATCAGGAGTTCTACAAGTTCTATCGCAGCCTGCGCGCTTACCGCGAAAGCTTCGCGAGCAAGAACGATGTGCTGGTTCTGGACCCAAGCAGCGATTTCTTCCGCTACCTGGAAAAATCCAAGCCTTCACAGCAGTAAAAGCGCTTCAAGCCTGTGGGAGCAGGCTTGCTCGCGATGCAAGCAACTCGGTCTGTCTGCTAAATCGAGTTGATGCCATCGCGAGCAAGCCCGCTCCCACACTGTTTTCAGAAGGGTTGGCATGTTCATCACAGGCCCTGATTCACTCCGCTTGGCGGTCAAATGGCCTCGCAGGGTGATCCTTTTAGAAAACGGGTGTATGATGCGGCAGCCGGGAAATTCCCGGCTTTTTTGCGTCTGCATGTTTGATTGTCCGAATGGCTGTTACAGCATCGGCAGAATTTTCGAGGAATGTGCGAGCCTGTCGTTCAGGCTTTTTTGCTGTGCGCGTTCAAGACGCAGCCACGTTCTGCTTTACTCAAGGCTCGCCTGCTGGCTGGCCGCCCGGATCACAGGGGAATGGCGTAATGGCAACGGTAGACCGCTGGCTTTTGCCAGATGGCATCGAAGAAGTACTTCCACCTGAAGCTGCCCGCATTGAAGTGGCGCGCCGTCAGGTGTTGGATCTGTTCCAGAGCTGGGGCTATGAGTTCGTCGTGACCCCGCATATCGAATACCTGGAGTCCCTGCTGACAGGGGCTGGCCAGGACCTCGACTTGCGTACCTTCAAGGTGATTGACCCGCAAACGGGTCGCCAGATGGGTTTTCGTGCCGACATCACGCCGCAAGTGGCGCGTATCGATGCGCATACCCTGCGTCGTGAAGGCCCGAGCCGTCTGTGCTACGCCGGCAGCGTGCTGCATGCTCAACCGCGTGCACTGTCATCCTCGCGCAGCCCGATCCAGCTGGGCGCCGAGTTGTATGGCGATGCAAGCCCGAGCAGCGATGTTGAAGTGATCAGCCTGATGCTGGCCATGCTGCAACTGGCCGATGTGCCGGATGTGCACATGGACCTGGGGCATGTTGGTATTTACCGTGGTCTGGCCCGTGCGGCCAACCTGTCGGTTGAAGTGGAACAACAATTGTTCGACGCCCTGCAACGCAAGGCGATCGACGAAGTAACGGCCTTGACCCAAGGCTTGCCGGCCGATTTGGCGGGCATGCTGCAGGCCTTGGTTGGTTTGTGTGGCGGTCACGAAGTTCTGGCTGCTGCGCGCGAGCGTCTGGCCAAGGCTCCGGCTCAAGTGCTGGCAGCTCTGGACGACCTGGTGGCGATTGCCGAAGGGTTGTCTGTGCGTTTCCCGCAGTTGCCGTTGTACTTTGACCTGGGCGAGTTGCGTGGGTATCACTACCACACAGGTGTAGTGTTTGCGGTATTTGTACCGGGCGTTGGGGACTCCATCGCCCAAGGCGGTCGTTATGACGACATTGGTGCTGTTTTCGGGCGTGCCCGGCCGGCAACCGGCTTTTCGACCGATTTGAAAACCCTGGTGACCCTGGGGCGTGCGGAAGTCAAGTTGCCGTCTGGTGGTATCTGGATGCCAGACAGCACCGATGCGGCACTCTGGCAGCAGGTTTGCCAGCTTCGCAGTGAAGGCCAGCGTGTGGTTCAGGCGTTGCCTGGGCAACAGCAGGCTGGTGCCCTGGAGGCAGACTGCGACCGCCAATTGATTCAGCAGAATGGCCTGTGGCAAGTAGTGCCGCTGGTTTCTTGAGTTTTCCTGCCGGCGGCTGCCGGCACCAAGTTTGCGCGAATGAGGACAAGTGTTATGGGTAAGAATGTCGTAGTCCTGGGCACCCAATGGGGTGATGAGGGCAAAGGCAAGATCGTTGATCTGCTGACCGAACATGCTGCCGCTGTAGTGCGTTACCAAGGTGGCCACAACGCTGGCCACACGCTGGTAATCGACGGCGAAAAAACCGTATTGCACCTGATTCCGTCGGGCGTGTTGCGCGAAGGCGTGCAATGCCTGATCGGCAACGGTGTCGTGGTTGCTCCCGACGCCCTGCTGCGTGAAATCATCAAGCTGGAAGAGAAAGGCGTACCGGTGCGCGAGCGCCTGCGTATCAGCCCGTCCTGCCCGCTGATCCTGTCGTTCCACGTGGCGCTGGACCAGGCCCGTGAAAAAGCCCGTGGCGAGCTGAAGATCGGTACGACTGGTCGCGGTATCGGCCCGGCTTACGAAGACAAAGTTGCCCGTCGTGGCCTGCGTGTTGGCGACCTGCTGAACATGCCGCGCTTTGAAGCCAAACTGCGTGAACTGGTGGATTACCACAACTTCATGCTGGTTGGTTACTACAAAGAGCCGGCTATCGACTTCGACAAGACCCTGGCCGAGTGCAAGGAATACGCCGAGCTGCTCAAGCCGTTGATGCTGGACGTGACAGCCGAGCTGCACGACCTGCGTCGCGCTGGCAAGGACATCATGTTCGAAGGCGCCCAGGGTTCGTTGCTGGACATCGACCACGGTACCTATCCGTACGTGACCAGCTCCAACACCACCGCTGGCGGCGTTGCGACCGGTTCGGGCGTTGGCCCGATGTTCCTGGACTACATCCTGGGCATCACCAAGGCTTACACCACTCGCGTAGGTTCGGGCCCGTTCCCGACTGAGCTGTTCGACGACGTTGGCGCTCACCTGGCCAAGCAAGGTCACGAGTTCGGTGCTACCACCGGCCGTGCCCGTCGTTGCGGCTGGTTCGACGCCGTTATCCTGCGTCGCGCTATCGATGTGAACAGCATCTCGGGCATCTGCCTGACCAAGCTGGACGTACTCGACGGTCTGGAAACCATCAACATTTGCGTTGGCTACAAAGACGCAAACGGTGTTGATGTTGCACCGACCGACGCTGACAGCTACGTAGGCCTGCAGCCTGTGTACGAAGAAGTGCCGGGCTGGACTGAATCGACCGTGGGTGCCAAAACCCTGGAAGAGCTGCCAGCCAACGCTCGCGCTTACATCACGCGCGTAGAAGAGCTGATCGGCGCTCCGATCGACATCATTTCGACTGGCCCGGACCGCAACGAGACCATCGTTCTGCGTCACCCGTTCGCTTAAGTCGCTGTTGATGTAAAACAAAAGGCCCTTCGGGGCCTTTTGTCGTTTCTGCCTGTTGTGCGGCACGACCCTTGCTGTGAAAACCGTCAATAAGCGTGCTATCAAAATAATGGCACCTAAGTGGAGGGTTTTCCGTGTCTGCCGTTCTCTCACTGTTACAAAGCCGTCTGCTGCGGCCTGTATTCGTTACCCTAGGTATCGCTCTTTTGGTGCAGGTTTTGGTGGCTGTTGCACTGACACGGAGCACGGTGACGGCGTTGGAGTCTGATCTGGATGCGCGTCTGGGGGCAGACAGCCTAAAGCTCACCGCGGAACTGGAGCAGGCCGGGCGTGAAGTTAAAAGCAGCCTTGACGCGTTGTCTGCCAGCACCCGGCAGCGTTTGACCGCGGGCCTGGAGCCACGCTTGAAAGACGAGCAAATGCAGCTCAGGCAATCGCTGGAGAAGAACCTGCAGGACTCGGAAAACGACATGGCGCAACTGCTGGCAGCTGTAGCGCCGCGTGCCATATGGGATAGCGACGTGCCCACGCTGTCCGATTTCGCCCGACGCGCTCAACGTAATCCTAATGTGTTATTCGTGGTGTACGACGATGCCACGGGGCAGCATCTGACCCGCTATCTCAATCGTGATAACCCGATCAACCAGGCGCTTTTGGCCAAGGGCAATGGCGAGCGGGCGCTGGATAAAGTGCTCGATGCGGCCCGCCATGATCCGTCGGTGTACTACCTCGAAGCCTCTATCAACCCCAATGGGGTCGAGATCGGCAAAGTGCTGATGGGGGTTTCCACCGCCTCGGTTGAGCAGGACCTGGCGGCCCTCGACCAGCGCTTTTCGACGTTGATAGCCAATAGCGGGCAACTGGTCGGCGAAAGCTTGCAAGGTGCTGCCAGCGACAGTTCGGCAGCACTGGGCGCGCGTCTGGAGTCGGCGCAGGCAGCGGCGGCGCAGATGCAGGCCAATACCGCGCAGACCGTGCGCGAGGCGGCGGACACCTTGCGCTGGCGTATTGGCATGGGGTTGGCGATTGTCGGATTTGGTGTGTTGCTGTTACTGGCGGTGGTGCTGGGGCGGCGGGTGGTCAACAAGTTGCTGCTGCTGATTGCCGCGCTGGATGACCTGGCCGCAGGCGAAGGTGATTTGACCAAGCGTGTAGGCCTGAACAGCAAGGATGAAATCGGCGATATGGCGGCGGCGGTTAACCGCTTTGTCGACAAGCTGCAGCCCATCGTGCGTGAGGCGGGTGATGTGGCGCAACGCACCGGGGTGGAGATCGGTGTGATGACCTTGCGCAATGCCGGGGCCGATGCTGCCGCGCAGTTACAGCGCGATGAAGTAGCTCAGAGCCTGCATGCACTGTCGACCATGGCAGATGCAGCCCAGTCGGAAAGCCAGGCGATGCAGGCGGCGCTCCGGCAGGTGGTCGATATTCGTCAGGCTACTGATGAAAACACTCGCACCTCGGCCAAGGTCGGGGGGCTGATCGAGGCGCTGGCCGGACAGGTGGGCGAGGGAGCCAAGGTGATCGAGCGTCTGGCGCAGCAAAGTGAGCAGATCGAAGTAGTGCTGACGGTGATTCACGGCATCGCCGAGCAAACCAATCTGCTGGCTCTGAACGCGGCCATTGAAGCCGCGAGGGCGGGGGAGACTGGGCGTGGTTTTGCTGTGGTAGCCGATGAAGTGCGGGCTCTGGCCAGCAAAACCCAAAGCTCTACCGGTGATATTCAGGCGCATATCGTGGCCTTGCAGCAGGGAGCCAGGGAAGCCGTGGCGGCCATTGGCCTGGCGGGGCGTCAGGCCGATGAGGGCCTGGCGGTGCTGCGCGGCAGCGTGCAGTTGCAAAAGACCATGCAGGTATCGGTCGAGCAGGTGCATAGCGCGATTGGTGATGCGACCAAAGCTGCCGAGCATCAGGCGCAAGGAGCGTATGCGGTGCGTGGGCGGGTGGAAGTGATCCATGCCCAGGCCGAGCGTGCGGCCGAGGCGGTGACCCAGACCACGGCCAGCGGCAAGGTGCTGGACGGGTTGGCGGCGCAGCTCAAGGCGAGTCTTGGGCAGTTCCGGGCGTAGAGAAGCGGGGCTGCCCCTGTGGGAGCGGGCTTGCTCGCGATGCGGGCAGCGCGGTGTATCTGCATGCCCCCGTCGATGCCATCGCGGGCAAGCCCGCTCCCACACGGGGTATGCTGGATCCGCTGTCAGCGGCTCAAATACATCCTGGTGGTGAGCAAGTACACCGGCAGCCCCGACACCAGAATCAACAACGCCGCATAAGGCGCCGCTGCCGCAAACTCGATATTCGAGGTATGTGACCACACTTGTGTTGCCAGGGTGTTCAGCCCGGTCGGACTCAGTAGCAAGGTGGCGGTCAATTCCTTCATCGCATCCAGAAACACCAGGGCAAAGGCCGCCCCCAGCGCGGGGAAGATAATCGGCAGGGTCACCCGGCAAAATGCCGTAAACGAAGTGGCGCCCAGGGTCCGTGCTGCTTCTTCCAGTTGCGGAGCCGCCTTGTTCAGCGCCGTGCGGATGGGTGCCTGTGCCAGTGGCAAAAACAGCAGCGCATAGGCAATCAGCAGCAATGCCGAAGTCTGGTACAGCGCCGGCACATAATGCAGGGCGAAGTAGACCAGCGCCAAGGCAATCACCAGCCCGGGCAGTGCATGTAACAGATATGGCAAACGCTCCGCCCAGATGGCCAGCGGGCCTTTGTAGCGCACCACCAGCAATCCGACCGGCACAGCCAGCACCAGGCACAGCGCCGCACCGCCCAGGGCCAGTGACAGCGACGAGAACAGAGCCTCGCCAATCTCGGCCAGCGGGAATGCTGCCGAGCTGCCCTTGATCAGCCAGTACGCCAGCATGCCCAGCGGGATGCCGCTGCCAATCACCGCCAGCGCCAGGCAATACAGTTGCCCCGGTAGCGACCACTTGCCCAGGTTCACTTGTTCCGCATGCCGTGCAGCGCCCTGGCCGATACGAATATGCCGGCCTTTGCCACGAACCTTAAGTTCCAGCCATAACAGGCTCAGGCACATCACCAGCAGCACCGCAGACAGCATCGCCGCATTGGCATTGCTGAACTCCAGCTCGAACTGCTGATAAATGGCTGTGGTAAAGGTCTGCAGGCCGATGATCGACAGCGCGCCGAATTCCACCAGCATATGCAGGGCAATCAGCAACGAGCCGGCCAGCAGCGAAGGCCAGAGCAGTGGCAGGGTGATCTTGAAAAACACCCCCCAGCGGTTCTGCCCCAGGGTTCGAGCCGACTCTTCAAGGGCTGGGTCGAGGTTGCGCAGGGTCGCCGCCACCGGCAGAAAGATCAGCGGGTACTTGGACAGGCTCATCACCAGAATGGCACCGCCCAGGCCCTCGAAACTGGCGCTGAGCGATACCCAGGTAAAGCTGCTGACAAACGCCGGCACGGCAAATGGCAGGCACAGGATCACGCCCCACAGGCGCCGCCCCGCCAGGTTGCTGCGCTCCAGCAGCCAGGCCAGGCTCAGGCCGACCAGCGCGCAGGTCAGTGTGACGCCGATCATCAGCAGCAAGGTGTTGCGCATCAGGCCAAAGACATAAGGCCGCCACAACAGGTGCAGGGCTTCAGACCACCCGGCTTGCCAGGCCTTTGTGCCGACATACAACAGCGGCAACAGGCTCAGGCCCACCAGTAGCAGTACGGGCAACAACAGCCAGATCGAAGGCTTTTTGCGAGTGGGCGTAAAGCGTGCAGGTTGAGCGGCTGACAACATCAGAGCAGGCCTACATCACGTTCAAGGTCCAGTGCTTCTTCAGCGTTACCCAGGTCGGCAGGCGTCACTTTCGGCGGTTGCAGCTCTTCAAACGGTTTGAGGCCGCGTTCCGAGACCATGCCTTTGCGCATCGGGTATTCAGCGGTGGTGTTGGTGATAACGCGCTGACCTTCTTCACTGGCCATGTAAGCCAGCAGTTGCTGGGCTTCCTTGGGGTGTTTGCTGGCCTTGATCACGCCGGCGCTGGACACGGTGATCAAACCGCCCGCATCACCATCGGTGAAGTAGTGCAGTTTGGAATCCAGCTGGCCTTTTTCGCGTTGCAGGGCAAACCAGTAGTAGTTGTTGACCAGTACTGCGGCGACTTCACCGTTTTCTACGGCTTTGAGTGCCACCATGTTGTTGGTGTAGGTCTTGCCGAACGCACGCAGTCCGGTCAGCCATTCTTCGGCGGCATCGCGCCCGTGCAGCTTGATGATTGCTACGGCCTGTTCCTGGAAGGCACCGCTGGTGGGTACAAAGCCGATCTTGCCTTGCCATTGCGGGTCAGCGAAATCCAGAACCGACTTGGGCAACTGGTCTTCGCTGATCTTTTTCGGGTTGAAGGCGACAACGCGGGTACGCGCAGTCACGCCGATCCAGGTGCCATTGGCGGCCACGTACTCTTTGGGCAGCGCTTGCAGGGTGCTGTCATCGGCCTTGGCCAGAAAGCCCTGTTCGCCCAGGCTGTTCAGAGGCGGCGACTCTTCGGCGTAGAACACGTCCGCAGGCGAGCGATCGCCTTCTTCCATGATCTGGCTGGCCAGCTGGTTGCTGCTGCCTTTGCGCACATTGACGTGAATGCCGGTCTTGGCTTCAAAGGCGGCAGCGAGGTTGTCGCCGACCTCTTTGTGCTGGCCGTTGTACAGGGTCAGCGTCACAGGATCGGCAGCGTAGGCGGCGGGAGCAAGCAGGGTCAGGCCAAGTGTTGCGATGGACAAACTGCGCAGTAGAAATGTCGCAAGCTGGGTATTTCGGAGCATCATTCGCTGGTTTCCTCGCTTGGGTACTACAAAACTTGTAACAATAATAAACGATATCGTTTCTCAAGTGCGCTTGACCCAGCGTCCAATTGCACCAGTGCGACGAAATGTGATGCTGCCGGCCTGTTCTGCTTTTGTGGGAGCGGGCTTACCCGCGATGGGTATGCTGCCGTTTTACCGGTACACCGTGTCGCCTGCATCGCGAGCAAGCCCGCTCCCACAAAGTCAGGCGCTGCCTACAGTGTGTCGAGAAAGCTGCGCAAGGCCCGCAGTTCGTCCTTGTCCATGTTCAGCGCCTTGAGCCGGTCGCTGGTGCGTGGGAACAACGGGTCGTTGACCTGTTGCGCGTTGGGGCGCGGGCGGGGCATGCCCATGTTGTAGAACGCCAGGGTGCCTTCCATGTTCACAAACAGGCCGTTGTGCATCCACGGTGCGGTTTTCATCACCAGGCGCAATGACGGCGTACGAAATGCCCCCACGTCTTCTGGTTTGCGCGTTACTTCGTAGCGCCCGAGGTCTTCGTATTTACGCCCGTAGTAACTCAGGCCGACGTTATGAAACTGCTCGTCGCTCAGCGCCGGGCCGAAGTGGCAGTTCATGCAGCGTGCCTTGGTGCGAAACAGATGCAGGCCATAGAGCTGCTCATCGCTCATGCGTTGCGGGCGCCCGCGCAGCAGTTGCTCGAAGGCGGTGTTGCGCGTGGCGCTGACCAGCGTGCGCTGAAAGGTGGCCAGGGCCTGGGCGGTTTGCTGTGGGGTGATCGGGCCTGGCCCGAAAACTTGTGCAAACTCCTCCCGGTAAGCGCTATCGGTATTGAGCCGTTGCAGCAGTTGCGGGATATCAAAGGCCATTTCCACCGGGTCGACGATGGGGTGCATGGCTTGCTGTTCCAGAGTGCCACCGCGCCCGTCCCAGAACAGCGCCGGGCTGTAGCCGCTCATTACCAGGCTGGGGGCATTGCGTCGGCCGCTCTGGCGGTCATGCCCGAACGAGACGCGGCGGCCATCGGCAAAGGCCATATCGGCTTCATGGCACGAAGCGCAGGCGATTTGCCCGGAGCGCGAGAGCTTGGGGTCGTTGAACAGTTTTTTGCCCAACTCGGCCTTGGCTTCGCTGAACGGGTTATCCGGCGGTGCGGGGGCGTGGGCGGGCAGGGCGGCCATTTCCTGCCATTGCACATCGGCATCTACCTGGGGTGAAGGCCATTGGGCGACGGGCTGGCGGTATTGTTGGGCGATGCAGGTTTTGTAGTCGGCGGCCTGTTCGTCGCAGGCGACTGCGTTCAGGGTCAGGGTGCCGAGGGTCAGGCCGAGGAATAGGGTCTTCAAAATTTATACCCCACTTCCAGCATGAACTGGCGGCCGACTTCATAGTTGAGTACGCCGTTGGTGTCGGTGGAGCTGACGATGGTCTTGTCCAGCAGGTTGCTGACGTCGAGATTGACGAAAACGGCCTGATCCTTGGCGGTGGGCATCTCCCAGGCAACACGGGTGTCCCATGTCAGTGCCCCGGAGAACGGGGTTTCTTCCCAGACATAGACACTGCTGCCTTCGTGCTCGACCTTTTTGTTGGTGGAGGCAATGCGCCGGTAGCCGTCGCGGTAACGCAGGAAGTTGGTCCAGGTCAGGTGCAGGGGCTCGACTTCGGTCACGGTGGTCAGGCGCGCGGTCCAGGGGCGGTTGTAGTTGCTGGCGGGCATATCGGAATACTTCATGAACTTGCCGTCGTACTGGATCGTCGGGTCTTCCACATAAATCGCGCCGATGCTGGCGCTGTAGCTGGACAGCCCGGTGTTGTTGATCTTGCTCCAGTCCATCGCAAACTGCGCAGTGGTGCGGGTGCTGCCCAGATTGAAGGGTTGCAGGGGGGTGATGCTCAGGGTGTAGATGTCGGCGTCGCTTTTGCCGCCGTTGTAGTAGGTGTAGTAGTTGGCAGCCAGGGTCGAGGTGTCTTCGGACGGTTCGCCGATTTGCGCGCCCCAGGCGCGGCTGATCTGGTCGCGCCCCTTACGGTTGACGTACTTGACGGCGAACTCGGTGTTCCACTGCACGTGGCTCAGGCCCAGGGTCAGTTCGTCGTCGTAAGGCACTTTGAGCTGGTTGAATTTGCTGTCATTGGCGATGTGCTTGCTCAGCTCCCAGTCAGACGTCTGCGTCTTGCGGGTGTATTCGGTGCTCATCGAGGCAATACCGTCGCGCAGGCGATAGGCGTAAAGGTTGCGTCCGTAGTAACGGTTGGCGCCGGCAGTGAGGCGGGTCTTGCCATCGCCAAACACGTCCAGCTCGGTGGCCAGGCGCGGGGCGAAGGTGATCTGATTCATATAGTTGTCGCCGTCCACCCGGATGCCGGGCCTGACGGTGAGGCGCTTGTAGTGCATTTCGTCTTGCAGATACAGCGCCCATGAACGCGTGTCGAAGGCAATTTTGCCCTGGGTAACGGTCATCTTGTTCGCATACTGGCCAGGCCAGCCATTGATTGTTGGTGCCATTGAGCACAGCGGGTCATTGCCGGTGCATGACGTGGCCTTGTCCACCGCATAGCTGCTGTAGGGTGTGCCGCGCTCATAGCTGGCCGAGTTCTGCGACAGCTCCAGGCCAGTTTGCAGCGAATGATCCACACCCAGCCATTTGAAGCTGTTCCAGTCGGCCTTGAGTTTGTAGGCCAGGGTTTTTTGGGTTTCTTCGATATCGCCAAAACCGCCTTCGGTGGCGAATGCCGAGGTGCTCCAGTCGCGACTGGCCGAAGTACGCCAGAGGATCATGTAGTCGCGGTCGGAAAAACGTGAGGTATTCAACTCGCTCCAGCTCAGGTTCTGCTCAACCCGGGCCAGGGGCGCGTTCCACACCAGGCGCGTGCTGATGCTGTCGCCACCGGCATCCATATCGCGGCCGGACACCAGCGAGTTGGGGCCGTAGGTGCGGGCGGTTTCCGGCGCGTGGGTCAGGGTGGTATCGAGCTTCCAGTCTTCGTTGATCTGCCAGGTGGCCTTGAGGAAGTAGTTGTCGATGCGCCGCGATTGCTCTTCGGTCTCCATTGCCGTTTCGGTCTGGTTGGCCACGGAAAACAGGCGGGTCGGCATGGTGGATTCTTTACGCGAAAAGGTGCCCAGCAAGCCGAAGTTGTCGGTCAGATGGCCTTCAAGGGTGGCGCGGCTGATGACTTTCTCGAAATCGGGCTGGTAGCTGTTGCCGAACCCGGCCTTGAAGTTCTCCAGATCCGGGTCATCTTTGTTCAGGTGATAGCGCGTCCACTCGGAGCGGGTCATTTGTACCGACACCTTGCCGTGCAGTTCCTTGCGGGGGTCGCGGGTATTGGCTTCGACTACACCGCCATTGAAGCCGCCAAACTCTACCGGCACGTTACTGTCGTAGACCTTGATGTTTTCCAGCAGGTCGGTGTCCAGCGCCAGGCCCTGGCTGCGCCCCGGTATCTCATCGAAGTCGTCGTTGCTGTTGCCCGGGTCCAGGTCGTTGTTCATGCTCATGCCGTCAACGATAAACAGGTTCTGCCAGGGCCGTGCGCCGTTGATGCTGATATCGGCGGGGGCGATTTCCCCCGGGTTTTTGCTGCTCAACTGGCTGTTGTCGAACTGCACGTTGGGGTTGGTGCGCAGCAGGCTGGTGATATCACCGTTGCCCGAGGGCAGGTCCTCGATCATCTGCCGGTCGATCACCTGTTCGCCCTGGAACACCGGCTCCATCGCCGTGATGGGGGTACTTTTGATTTGCAGTACATCGCTTTGGGCGGGCGGCAGGATTGAGGCGCTGTCAGACGAGGTCACTTCCCATTGCATGCCCGTGCGGCGCAACAGGTGGGCCAGGGCTTTTTCGGGGCTGGTGCTGGCATCGACTGGCGAGCTGGTCAGGCCGTTGAGCACGGTGCTTTCCGCGCTGACCTGCCAGCCTGACTGCTGGGAAAACGCAATCAGGGCGCTGGCCAAAGGCTGGGCCGGGATCTGGAAGTGCAGTTGTTGACGGCTGATTGGCGTGTCGACTGCCGGGCTGGCAGCGATGGCCAGTGCGGGCAGGCCGAGCAACAGGGCCAGGGACAACGATCGATAGCGAGCAACACTGACACAACGCAAACGCGAAGAAGGCATGAGGTGACCTACGAAATGAAACGCCATAGTCACTAATGCGAATCTTTATCAGTGACGTTCGTAGGTAAAGACTCCCGGGCCTTCAGGATTTCCAGAAATAAGTGAAAATAGTTTCGTTAGCGCAAGCCCGCGCCCGCAGGGAGGCTCAGGGCTTGGTCGAGACGATCAGGGTGTAGGGCACGCTGTCCTGCAGGCGTCCGCCCAATGGGGCAATGGCGGTTTGCAGTGCGCGTTTGGGGTCGCGCAGGTTCAGGGCTGCGGTGATGCGTCGTTGCCCCAGCGCCTTGTCCGTCAGCAGAATCAGGCCCGGCTGATAGCGGCGCAACTGTGTGATCACGTCATCGATCGATTGATCGACCGCCACCAGCTGCCAGCGACGCCAGGGCGCGATTTGCTCCTGGGGCAATTGCACGATGCGCGTGCGCTGGCCGTTTGCAGTGAAGTGCAGTTGGTCGCCATGGCCCAGCAGGTGCGTGGCCGAAACCGATGCTTGCGGCGTTTGTACCGCAACCGTGCCGCTCTCGACGCTGACGTCGACACCGTTGTCGTCCAGATTGACCGCAAACGCGGTGCCGGTCACCCGAACCCGCACGTCACCGGCGTTGACGTAGAAGGCGCGGTTGGCATCGTGGGCCACCGAGAAAAAGGCCTGGCCACGCAATAGCGTGACTTCTCGCTGGTCGGGGTTGAACTGCACATCGGCAAGCGAATTGCTGTCGAGAAGCATCTGGCTGCCATCGCTGAGCGCCACGGTGCGGTGTTCGCCGGTGGGGCTGCGGTGGTCGGCTTGCATCGCCTGCCAGTCGGGGCCCCACATCAGCAG